>NZ_JBJOSA010000008.1:0-167243 GCF_045897515.1 Rossellomorea oryzaecorticis
CTTCTGTTGAACACTTAAGAAATCCGGAGCAAAACAAAGCTATTTTAAGTAACCTGCCATTATCGTGAGGGAGGCTCACGGGCTACCCGCGGAAAGCGAAGTCATGCACGGAAATCATTAGCGGTATTGAGAACCATTACTCAAATTTTTGAAACATAGAATTTTAATATAGTCTATTGAAAAGGGTAAAAAGCACTGTTTTACTAGATTCTGGTGCTTTCAAACAAGCCGTTCTATCTTATCTATCATAAAAAAGAAGAGGAGGTGAAAACATGAAAAAAGTCATATTATTTGCAGATACAGGCATCGATGATTCGATTGCGCTGATCTATGCGTTGAAAAACCCCGATATCGATTTAAAAGCGGTCGTCGCAGGCTACGGCAATATCGACCGGGACAGGAGCGCCCGGAATGCCGCCTATCTGTTGAAGCTCGCCGGCAGGACGGATATCCCAGTCATCCTTGGGAGCACGAGGCCGCTGAGCGGTGAGACACCGGTCTTTTTCCCCGACATCCACGGGGAGGAAGGACTCGGCCCGATTTCTCCGCCGATGTCCGCGGAGCCGTTCGCGCGCAGGACGAACTTCACGAAATTGTTTCAGGTGATCAAGCAGAATTTGGAAGACATCACGATTGTGAATGTGGGCAGATGCACGTCGCTTGCGATGGCATGGTATTTGAGCCCCGAGGTGATGAAGCTTGTGAAGGATACGTACCTGATGGGAGGCGCATTCCTCGAACCGGGGAACGTCACCGAGGTGGCGGAAGCGAACTTCTACGGTGATCCGCAGTCTGCCGACTTTGTCTGCCAGAATGCGCCGAACCTGACGATCATTCCTCTCAATGTGACCCGCGATGCCTTGCTGACACCCGCATTGATCGACTTCATCGATACCCGGGCAGACACTCCCCTGCTGAAGCTAATCAAACCGATACTCGATTTTTATTACGACGCTTATCAGGAACTGGAGCCGGGGATCGCCGGCACACCCCAGCATGATGTGTCCGCACTCGTCGCAGCAACTGAAATCCCGGGAATGTTCTCGTATGTGAAAAAACGGGTGAAAGTCGACGATAGAGACGGCTACGCGGAAGGAATCAGCATTGCCGACTTCCGTCCCGGCACCCCCGAATGCACCGGAACGGGCTGTGCGAGGATTGCTTCAACACTTGACATCGAACGTTTCACTGCCCATCTGCTGGACATCTTGACAAAAGAATGACCCCGCCGGCTCCCCTCTGAACTGGCCGTCCAGTGACTCTTCATGATTTTCTGGACAAGCTGTTTTTCAACCAAAAAAGCCTCTCCCGCTCACTAAGGGAAAGGCTTTTCTTATCTTATTCTTCCAATGTCAAAGAATTCATGTCCACTTGATACAGCTTGTCATCATTCTCTTTCGGGAGCCCCCTGCCGTCCGTGTTATTTGACACGAAATAAAGTGTGTCCCCTTCCACGAGCACGTCCCGGATACGCCCGAACCCTTTGATCAGAGTTTTGACCTCTTTCGTCCCCGGGTCAAACAGCTTCACGCTCTGGCCGCCAAGGGCCGCGAACACAAGCTTATCATTCCAGAAATCCGCACCCGACGGAGCCCATGAAGGTTCTCCCGAATGGGCAAGCGGTGAGACCATGCCTTCGGCTTTTTCGTCACCCGTGATCTCCGGCCAGCCGTAATTCTTCCCGGCTTCGATCAGGTTTACCTCATCGTAGCCGTTCGGCCCGTGTTCCGTTCCGTACAGTTTCCCGGCTTCATTCCAGGCAAGCCCCTGGGGATTGCGGTGGCCATATGTGTACACCGGAGAATCAGCGAACGGATTGTCATCCGGAATGCTGCCGTCGAGGTTGATGCGCAGGATTTTGCCTCCGAGGAAGGAAAGGTCCTGGGCTTTTTCTTCCTGCGTGGCGTCACCCGTCGTGATATACAGCTTCCCGTCGGGGCCGATCTTCAGCCGGCCGCCGTGATGGTACTGTGCCCCGCTCGGGATCTTATCGAGGAGTACACGGGTTTCATCCCACGCATCCCCCGACCTTTTCAGCACCACGACTCTGTTATAGGGGGTCCCGTCCTCCGCGTTGTACGTATAGTAGGCGAATGCCTGCTGATTCTCTTTGAAATCAGGGTGCAGGACGAGTCCCATGAACCCTGCCTCGGGCTGGCTGGCAAGCGGCTTGGAGAGATTCACTTTCACCTTGGCCTGCCTGCCTTCCTTGATTTCCACGATGCCGCCGGTCCGCTCCGTCAGGTAGAAATCGCCCCCGTCCTTCACAATCGACCAGGGGATGGAGAGGTTCTCTGCCAGTATTTTATGTTCGGTCTCACGCTTGCTGACCGACTCGCTCTCTTCTTCCTGTTGTCCTCCGCATGATGTGAGAATGAGCAGAAGTCCGATCATCGGGATCATTCTTTTCTTACTAAAAAAAGATCTCATCGGCCGCTGTCTCCTTTATCATTTTTTCATCAGTATGGACAACCATTGAAGAATTCAACCTATTTCACTGGAGATTGAATGGCCTCCCTGATGGCTTTTGCCACTCCGTCATCACGGTTTGCCGCTGTCTGGTACGTGCAGAATTCCTTGATTTGAGCGAGCGCATTGCCCATCGCGACCGGACGGCCGACCACTTTCATCATCGACAGGTCATTGAGGTTGTCCCCCATTGCCATCCCGTCCTCCGGGGAAAGTCCTTTTTCCTTTAACACTTTCTCCAATGCAACGCCTTTCTGCGCCTCGATGCTGTTCACTTCAAGGTTTTCTTTCCCAGATGAGCTGACCGCGATTCCGTCGATGTTCTTCAGCTTTTCATTCGCTGCCTTCAGCTGTTCATCGTCAAAAGAGAAGACGAGGAATTTATAAACAAGCTGGGAATCGTCATTGAAAATCGCACCGTAATCGTCGACGAGCCTGATATGACCATTTTCAAAACGTTCACGCGCCGCCTGTCTCACCTGTTCCTCCGTCACATCGGGGTTCGCTGTCGTAAAGATATCCACGATCAGTTCGATTCCCATATCATAGTTTTCCGTGTACGTACCCTTGTCGGTGTAAACTTCAAAGTATATGCCAGTCTCATTGAGGGCTGCTGCGATTTGCTTTGCATGAGAGGACTCTATGCCCGCTTGATGGACGATCTGTCCTTCTTTACTTCTGACTTCCGCCCCGTTCACGCAGATGATATCGCAGGATATTCCGGCATCCTTAAGCACGTGACGCGCCTCTTCATAGGAACGTCCCGTTGCCACGATCACTTCGATTCCCTGCTTCTGAGCGTCAAGGATCGCCTGTTTATTCGCTTCCGAGATTTCCTGGTTTTCATTTAATAATGTTCCATCCATATCGCTTGTAATGCTCGTAATCATGATCCTACACCTTTCATTTCTGTATTTTTCACATGCTGTCATTCTATTCTTCTTTAGCATTTGCTCTCTGTGCATTTGTTATTTAGTCATTGTATCAGAACGCTCCTGTTTTTGACATTCTCGCGCCTTTTATACAGAAATATTGAATGTTCATGCATGACAGGGGGGTGATTGGGGTATGAGAATAATAGGCAGGTGTGCAGAAAAAACATAAGGAGGGATTCTTAATTTGGAGAATCGTAAAAATTTAAATAAAGTTTTTTGGATTTCGGCGGTTGCAATCGCCATTTTAGTTGTATTCGGTGCCGTCTTTCCCAAACTGTTTGCAAAAGGGGCAAATGCAGCATTCGGGTTCACTACATATGCATTCGGCTGGTTTTACTTATTATCCGTACTTATTTTTGTTTTATTTTTAGTGGCACTGGCCATAAGCAAATACGGGAAAATCAGGCTTGGACGGGATGATGAAAGGCCTGAGTACCCATTCTTCACCTGGATCGGGATGCTGTTTTCAGCCGGATTCGGGATTGGACTCGTCTTCTGGGGAATAGCCGAACCGATGAGCCATTTTTTCGAAACGCCTTACCCTTCGACGGAACCGCTGACAAAAGAAGCAGCGCGGCTTTCGATGGCGTATTCCTTTTTCCATTGGGGCGTCAGCCAATGGTCCGTCTTCACCATTGTCGGCCTGATCATCGCTTACTTCCAGTTCAGGAAAGGGGAAAACGGCTTGATCTCCACTTCCCTTTCCCCGATGTTCGGCAAACGCAAACGGGCTAAAGGCATCAAGAACACAATCGATATCCTAGCCGTCATCGCAACCGTCATGGGGGTGGCCACATCGCTGGGACTTGGGATCCTTCAGATCAACGGCGGATTGAACACCGTATTCGGGATGGATGACAGCACCCTCAGCCAGCTGCTGATTGTGCTTGTACTGCTGATCCTTTACCTGACTTCCTCGACGACGGGGCTCGACAAGGGGATCAAGTGGCTGAGCAATCTCAATCTGTCACTCGCGCTCCTGCTCATGCTGTTCGTCTTTATTGCAGGACCGACCGTTTTCATACTCAATACGTTCACACTGGGGATCGGTGATTATATCACCAATTTCATTCGGTACAGCCTGCGCCTCACCCCTTATCAGGGTGGGTCATGGGTGCAGGACTGGACGATTTTCTACTGGGCATGGGCAATCGCCTGGTCTCCGTTCGTCGGTGCGTTCGTCGCCCGCGTCTCAAGGGGCCGGACGATCAGGGAATTCATCATCGGGGTACTTGTCATCCCGCCGATGATCGCCCTGCTCTGGATCGCCGTCTTCGGCGGAACGGCCCTGCACTTCGACCTGTTCGGCGGCACATCGATCGCAGAAGCCGTCAATCAGGATGTAACCAAAGCATTGTTCACGACTTACGCCGAGCTTCCGTTCACGATGCTCCTGAATGTGCTCTCGATCCTGTTGATCTTCACATTCCTGATCACATCAGCCGACTCGGCCACCTATATCCTGAGCAGCATGACAACCGAAGGCAGCCTGAACCCGCCGATGCTCGTCAAAATTGTATGGGGCGTACTCATCGCCGCCATCGCAGCCGTCCTTCTCCTCTCAAGCGGACTCGAAGGCCTGCAGACAGCATCACTCGTATCAGCCTTGCCATTCACCGTCATCCTGCTGCTCATGTGCTTCACCCTCTTCAAACTACTAAGAAAAGAAATACTGCCAAAACCAAAACCAAAAAAGCACAAACAAGCTCAATAACAATTTTTCCGGTCCTCTTTCAAAGGGGACCGTTTTTTGTGTCCCGATTGTTATTTACTGGATAATATCTTGTTTAATTTTATCTATATTAAAGTCCGGAGTGGATTGGAGCGGAAGGCATTTGACTCCGGCGGGAGATAGAGGAAAGGTCGAGACCTGTCCAGCTCCGGCGGTTAGCCCCTCGAGGTCATAAGCTAAATGGCCCAAGAAGGCAAAAGCGCCTTCCCGGACCATTCATCTTATACTTGTCGGGGCTGAACGAACCGCCTGTGCATTTCCTCCCGCAGGAGCGCAGCGACGAGGAGGCTCGACTTCCTCCCCGGGGAATCTTATGCCTGGAGCGCAAAGGAACGGTCCTGAATTTTATCCAAACTAAATTATAAGAAAATTCGACATCTTGAAAGGGTTTTCACACAACATTATAGAAGTATAAGAATCGGGATGGTTTTAAAAAGAAAAAAACACAAAGGGGAGAAAATGAATTGAAACCGTTAATTTCACTATCAAACCGGATCATGCAGCGGTACCTGCCCGATCCGTTTCTGTTTGTGGTCATCCTGACCCTCGTCGTATTCGGGTTGGGACTCATCTTCACAGACAGCACAAGCATCCAGATGGTCCAGTTCTGGGGAGAAGGATTCTGGGCGCTATTGGCATTCTCCATGCAGATGGTCTTGGTTCTCGTAACCGGCTATGTACTTGCGAGCAGCCCGATCTTCAAACGTTTTCTCGGCTTCCTTGCTTCATTTGCAAAATCGCCGGGATCGGCCATCGTCATCGTCACGGTCGTTTCGATGATTGCAAGCTGGATCAACTGGGGCTTCGGTCTCGTCATCGGGGCACTTTTCGCGAAAGAACTCGCAAAACGGGTCAAAAACGTAGATTACCGCCTGCTGATTGCCAGTGCATATTCAGGGTTCGTCGTCTGGCATGCAGGATTTTCAGGCTCGATTCCATTATCGATCGCGACCGAGGGACATCCGTTTCAGGATTTGATCGGCGTCATATCGACCGGCGACACGATTTTTGCTTCATTCAATCTTATTATCGTTGCCGTTTTGTTCGTCGTCCTGCCGATCACCGCAAGACTGTTGATGCCTTCGAAGGATGAAACCGTAACAGTTGACCCTTCACTCTTCAACGAAACCGCTGCGGCAGTTGAAACAGAAGCGCTGACGCCAGCTGAAAAAATGGAAAACAGCATGGTCCTTTCCATGGTCATCGGGATTCTCGGTGTGATTTTCCTTGGGTACTATTTTGTGAAAAATGGCTTTGCCCTCAACCTGGATATCGTCAACTTCCTGTTCCTGTTCCTCGGCATCCTTTTCCACGGGACACCGAAGCGGTTCCTGGCTGCCGTACAGGAAGCGATCAAAGGGGCAAGCGGAATCGTCATCCAGTTCCCTTTCTATGCAGGGATCATGGGGATGATGACGGCATCCGGTCTGGCCGTGGTGATGTCAGAAGCATTCGTATCCATTTCAAATGATGTGACATTCTATTTCTTCGCATTCATCAGTGCGGGGATCGTCAATTTCTTCGTTCCTTCAGGCGGAGGACAGTGGGCGGTTCAGGCTCCGATCATGCTCGATGCTGCCCAGACCCTCGATGCCTCCGTGGCAAAAACAGCTATGGCGGTTGCCTGGGGAGATGCGTGGACGAACTTGATCCAGCCGTTCTGGGCGCTGCCTGCCCTTGCCATCGCAGGACTGAAGGCAAAGGATATTATGGGCTACTGCGTATTTATCCTTGTCATAAGCGGAATCGTCATTTCACTTGGATTGTTATTTTTATAAATCAACCGGGCCGGCTTAAAAAAAGGACGGCCCGGCTTCCTTACTGGTATTAGTATCCAGTCGGTTTATTATGAAAAAAGATGGGGTAAATATCGGATTGTGTCGAATAATAATGGTGGTTTTCTGCAGCTATTAACCTGCTCACGTGCAGCATTCATTGACTGAGGTATGAATTTCCACCTGGACAAATTTATATGTATACACTAAAATGAATAATGTTTCATTCCAGCAAATGATCAACAGAGGTGAATCCATGAACCAGCAACGCTTTACATTAACCAGTCATTTACGATTTATCATTCCTTCATTGATAGGAATTTTTCTATTCATCATTCCGATTCCGCAAGAGGACGGGATCACGATTCCGATCGCCATTTTATCAGGGTGGCTTCAGGATAGCATCGGGACGCTTGTCCCAGCGATCATGACCGGCCTGATTGTGTTGACCGTGATCGGGACATTCATCACAAAAGCAGCCCAGCCGGAAGCGATCAAGAAATCGCCATTTTTCTATAATCTTTTCAATGTACCGGCCGTTTGGGTAGTCGTAAGGGTATTGGGTGCCGTTTATGCAGTCATGACTCTTTTCAAAATCGGGCCTGAATGGGTATGGTCCGATGCGACCGGAGGACTTCTTCTGAATTCTGAAGGACTTCTCACGATTTTATTTTCCGTCTTTTTATTTGCAGGGCTGTTCCTGCCATTATTATTGAATTTCGGACTACTGGAATTATTCGGGGCACTGCTCACGAAGATCATGAGACCGCTGTTCGGATTACCGGGGCGTTCTTCCATCGACTGTCTGGCTTCCTGGCTCGGGGACGGGACGATCGGGGTCCTGTTGACAAACAAGCAGTATGAAGAAGGATATTATACGAAGAAGGAAGCGGCCATCATCGGTACGACATTCTCGGTTGTATCCATCACATTCAGCTTAGTCGTCATTTCCGAGGTCGGACTTGGGGATTACTTCATTCCCTTCTACCTGACGGTGGCAGCAGCCGGCTTGATTTCCGCGATCATCCTGCCGCGCATCCCGCCATTATCCCGCAAACCGGATACGTACTATAACGGCCAGGAAGGGAAAGATACGATGGAAGTCATCCCGGAAGGCTACACGCGTTTCGGATACGGTTACGAGTCTGCGCTTGTGCAGGCCAAGAACAACAACAGCGTATCAAAATTCTTTGCAGACGGAATGAAGAATGTACTCGATATGTGGATGGGTGTGGCTCCGATCGTTATGGCGATTGGTACAACCGCGCTGATCGTTGCGGAAAACACGCCGTTCTTCGAATGGATCGGCATGCCGTTCATCCCGTTATTGGAGCTTCTTCAGGTTCCTGAGGCAACGGAAGCATCCAAATCGATCCTTGTCGGTTTTGCCGATATGTTCCTTCCTGCAATCTTTGGCGGCGGAATCGAAAGCGAATTGACACGTTTCGTTATCGCATCCCTGTCAGTGACACAGCTCATCTACATGTCTGAGGTTGGGGGATTATTGCTTGGTTCGAAGATTCCAGTGGACTTCAAGGACCTTGTGATCATCTTCTTGCAGCGTACATTCTTGACGTTGTTTGTGATTGTGGGTATCGCGCATATGATATTTTAATTTCAGGTAGTTTAAAACCAGGTTCCTTTTTGGGGACCTGGTTTTTTAATTAGGGATTTGATATATCCTTAAATCTTTTGATATTAGCTTTTATACCGCAGTTGATTTCCGTGGAAGGCTTCGCTTTCCGCGGGTAGCCTGTGAGCCTCCTCGGCTTTGGCTTTTATTGTCTAGCTGCAGGGCTTAGAGGCACATGTCATAAGCCAAACCGACCAAGAAGGCAAAGAACGCCTTCGTGGCCGATTCGTCTTATGCCACACGCCTCTGAGCAAAGCCCTTCCGCTTTTCTGATAGGAGTCTTCGCCTTCCACTACAATCAACCGCTAGAACTAGTAATATATTTAAAACGTCAACTTGATTGTCTTTAATCAGGACCTATCTTTCACTTTTCTTGCAGTCAAATGTTTTTTTACCAAGGATAACCTTGCACCTATGCCTAGATAAACGAGCAAGCCTGTAATGATCCCCAGGATCGAAGTTATCAGTGCACGGTAATAGATACTCAGTGTTTCGGGCAGAAAGCTGTCGGCCGTGTACTTGACCATCCAAACTGTGATGGACATGACGAGTACTAGTAAGAATACTGCTTTCAGTGTCTTAAGCAGCGGCAGGATTTCGAGTTGGATCGCTTTCTTGATAACAATAAAGTTGTAGAGTATGGATACAGAGAATCCAATGTAGGTTGCCAAGATCGGACCCGTTTCATCTAAGTAAGGGGATAATAAATAATTCAAAATGATTTTAAGAATGACCCCCAATAAGACCCCGGTGATTAATGTCTTCTGCCTGTTTATCCCCTGCATCACGGCCGCGGAGACTGTGAACAATGCGAAAACAATGGCGGCTAAGGAATACCACTGAAGAATCCCGCCGCCCAGATCCGGGCTGTTCTGCAGTCCAAACACAATCAGATAGACGGGTTTTCCCAGAATACAAAGACCCATGGCCGCCGGTAAAGTGAAGAACATCAGGAGCTGGATGCTTTGATGGATTCTATTTTTCACTTCTGTCATTCTTCCGCTTGTATAGGCAGACGTTATGCCCGGGATCAACGACATACCAAAAGCTGTCGCCAGTGACACAGGGACCATTACGAGTATTTGTGCTAAGCCGATGACTGAATTAACGGTTTCTGATTCATGTAATGTATACCCTGACGATTGAAAGATCGGGTTTATGGTGAAGGTATCGATATTCTGATAAATCGGTATAGCGAGGCCCGCCACTACAAAGGGAAAGGCATATCCAATCAGTTCCTTAAAGATAGACGGGATTTCAAGATCCATATTATTGAGGCTTTGATCCCGCTGCTTCTTTATCAAGTGCCTCCGTTTATAAAAGTAAAAAAGCAAAACAAAGAACCCTGCCACTCCCCCGATAAATGCAGCAAAGGTCGCAATTCCGACTGCGTTTTTAAGAGATCCATCTAGCATGTGAATGACGGTATATGCACCAGCCAGGATAAAGACAATCCGCACGATTTGCTCAATGACGGTACTGACAGCAGACGGCCCCATCGATTGACTCCCCTGAAAATAGCCGCGAAAAATACTCATCACCGGAATGATTAATAAAGCAAAGCTGACGAGCCGGATCACAAATTCGACATCTTCCAGTGAATTACCCGTTGGATCATTCGAATCAATCACGAATCCTGCGAGAAATGGAGCAGTCAGATATAAAACCGCAAAAGATATGAACCCGCTTATGATCATAAAGTACATCCCATATTTTAATAGATTCAATCCCACCCGATAGTTTCCCAGTTCATTGTATTTCGAAACGAATTTCGATACAGCAAGCGGAAGACCTATTGTCGAAATGCTTAGCAAAATGGTATACGGGCTGTATGCATACTTGTACAAAGCATATCCCTGCGTACCAACCAAGGCAGTGAAAGGTATAATATAAAGAAACCCCAGAACCTTGGATATCAGGGTGGATGCGGTCAAAAAGAACGTTCCCCTTATAAATTTATTTTCCACAGTAACACCCCGGCAAGTTTGATAGAGTTAAAATCTCACTCTAACATATTAACATAAATATCCAATTACAATTAGTAGACTCCTAATAAAAAACGCACAGGATTTCAAATGAAATCCACGTGCGTTTTGGTTTGATGGTTTATTTATTCATCCCCAGCATACCTTGGAAGCAGCACCTCCACCGTGGTCCCCTTACCCAGTTCCGACTCGATGTGAAGGCAGCCTTTGTGGTCCTGAAGGATTTTCTGGCTGACGGTGAGTCCGAGGCCCATCCCTTTTTCTTTGAGGGTGAAGAACGGTTCGCCCAGGCGCTTCAGACGTTCAGGCGGTATGCCTGTACCCTGGTCGGCTACGGAAATCTTGATATTCTTATCTTCCATTATGCAATCGATCGTGATATCGCCTTCGTCCATGGCGTCGATGGCATTTTTCACGATGTTGATCAGCACCTGGATGATCTGGTTCTTGTCCCCGTACACTTTGATTGGTGTATCAGGGCTGTTTTCATGGATGGTGATGCCTTTCAGCAGGGCTTCGTGGCCCATCACTTTTGTAATATATTCAAGGACTTCCCGCAGATCGAATGGACTGAATTCCCTCATTTGCGGTTTGGATAAAATCAGGAGTTCCCCTACGATTTGATTGATGCGGTCCATCTCTGAGGACATGACTGACAAATAACTTTCGGAGACGTGTTCGTTCTCTTCAAGCAGCTGGATGAACCCTTTGATGCTTGTGAGCGGATTGCGGATTTCATGGGCGATGCCGGCCGCGAGTTCTCCTACCACAGAAAGCTTTTCTTTTCTTAAAAGCATTTCCTCGGCTATTTTCTGCTGGGAGATGTCCCTTCCGATGATGACCAGGCCTTTCCGGCTTTCATCTTCATGGAAAAGGGGTACTTTGATGACATCGAAGGTCTTGAATTCCCCATTCGGCAAATAAAATCCTTCCTCACATCTCGTCACGTCACCAGCCTGCCAGGATTCTTCATCCGAATCGACACAATAGTCAAAGGCATCTTTAAAAAAAGGGACAAGTTCACCCAGTTCACGGTCTGTTTTTCCGATATAATCGATATCCTCCAAATTATAGAGGTGCCGGCCGAATTGATTCACCTTGAGCCAGCGCCCCTCCCCGTCTTTAAAGCAGACGAAATCAGGGAGTGAGTGGAGCAGGGTGGATAATTGGTTTTTTTCTTCAATCAGCTGATGATATTCCGTATTGAGGGTTTCTGCCTTCCGCCTCATGTTTAGAAGGAAGAAGCCTCCGCCCATCATGATGATGAGGGAGATGACGAGCTCCCACGGGCCATCAAGAAGAAGAACAGTGAGGATCTGGAGTATGAATAACAGACCCGTCACGGCCGCAAGACGATTGAATGTTTGATTTTTGACTTGTACCATTTTATCTTCCATGACGCCACCTGCGCGATCTTTTTCATATAATAACTTTATTATTCTATAATTCTGTCGAATTTACAAATATGAAAATGAACCCAAACAAAAAATTGACCACCTCTCTCTTGAAGGTGGTCAATTTTTGTCATCATTTCGTTTTTAGTTTATCGAGCATATCTGCTGTCATCTTGGCCAGGTCGAAGTTTGCTTTGAATCCCCACTCGGCTTTTGCAGCACTTGAGTCGATGGCGTCCGGCCAGCTTTCGGCGATTGCCTGACGGACAGGGTCGACGTCATAGTCGAGCTTGAAGTCCGGCTGGTGAACGCGGATCGCTGACGCTGCGTCTTCAGGTGCGATGCTCATTGCAGATACGTTGAAGGAATTGCGGTGTTCAAGTTTGGAAGGATCGGCTTCCATCAGGTCAATGATCGCCTGAAGGGCATCCGGCATGTACATCATGTCCATATGCGTTCCTTCACCTATGTAGGAAGTGTAGGCATTGTTCTTGATCGCCTCGTAATAAATTTCCACAGCGTAATCGGTCGTTCCTCCGCCAGGCAGCGTTTCATACGAAATCAATCCTGGAAAGCGGAGCCCTCTTGTGTCGACGCCGAACTTCTGGAAGTAGTAGTCGGAAAGGAGTTCCCCCGATACTTTATTCACTCCGTACATCGTCGTCGGACGCATGATCGTATCCTGAGGCGTCGAGTTTTTCGGAGTAGTCGGACCGAAAGCGCCGATCGAGCTTGGCGTAAAGAACTGGCAGTCCAATTCCCTTGCCGTTTCAAGTGCATTCACCAATCCGCCCATATTAAGGTTCCACGCAAGGAGAGGTTTCTTTTCAGCCGTTGCCGATAGAAGCGCAGCCAGGTGAATGATGGTGTCGACGTTATTCTTTTTGGCGATATCGAACATCTTCTCTGCATCCGTCACGTCCAGCTTTTCGAATGGACCGTTGTGGACCACATGGCTGTCGGTTTCACGGATATCGGTTGCGATGACATTATCCGAGCCATACACGCTTCTAAGCTTTGCCGTAAGCTCAGAACCGATTTGGCCCAATGCTCCTGTTAGTAAGATCTTTTTCATTTATTATGTCCTCCTGCAAAAAAAGCACATGGCCGGTGAACGGGAAACCCGTCCATCCGGCAAGGCATTATAGTAAATGTGTGGTTTAGATAATTCCAAGTTCTTTGCCGACTTTTTCATACGCCGCAATCGCCTGATCAAGCATCTCTTTCGTATGAGCTGCTGACGGCATGTTTCTCACGCGTCCCGTTCCTCTTGGTACAGTAGGGAATACGATGGATTTCGCATAAACGCCTTCTTCGTACAGACGCTTACTGAAGTCCTGAGTCGCCTGCTCTTCACCGATGATGACCGGTGTGATAGGTGTTTCACTTTTACCGATGTCAAAACCGAGTTTCTCAAGGTTCTCTTTCAGATAAGCACTGTTTTCCCACATCTTATCCTGAAGTTCCGTGCTGTTCATCAGAAGGTCGAGCGCTTCTGTACAAGCCGTCACGTCAGCCGGTGTAAGGGAAGTCGAGAACAGGAATGGGCGGGAGCGGACTTTCAGCCAGTCGATCAGGTTCTGTGTTCCTGCGACATATCCTCCGACTACCCCGATTGCTTTTGAAAGGGTACCCATCTGGAAGTCGACCTTATCCTGCAAACCGAAGTGCTTCACTGTTCCTTTACCTTTTCCAAGGACACCTGAACCGTGGGCATCATCCACATATGTCATCATGTCGAACTCTTCCGCAATCTCGACGATTTCAGGAAGCTTACAAACGTCTCCATCCATCGAGAACACACCGTCCGTGATGATCATGATTTTATTGTATTGGCCGGATTCCTTCGCTTCTTTCGCCTTCGCGCGGAGGTCTTCCATGTCAGAGTGATTGAAACGGATGATCTTGGCTTTTGAAAGGCGGCAGCCGTCGATGATCGAAGCATGGTTCAGCTCGTCAGAAAGAATGGCATCATTTTTGTCCATGACCGCTGAAATTGCCGCCATATTACAGTTGAAGCCTGATTGATACGCGATTGCTGCTTCTGTTCCCTTGAACTGGGCAAGCTTTTCCTCAAGCTTCACGTGCAGATCAAGCGTACCGTTGATCGTGCGGACAGCACCGGCACCGACGCCGTATTCTTTTACCGCTTCGATCGCTACCTTTTTCAGGCGCTCGTCTGTGGCTAGCCCAAGATAGTTGTTGGAGGAAAGATTTACGAGCTTCTTTCCTTTGATGGTGATGACAGGTCCGTTCGCACCTTCTAACGGATCGATTTCGTTGTATAAACCGCGGGCTTTCAGATCTTCCAGGTTTTCCTGCAAAAATGCATCAAGAGTTTTGCTTGTCATTTGGATATCCTCCTTTGGTATGTAAGCTCTTTTCGTAAATTTTGTAAGCGCTTTATAAACAGTTGTCCACTCCAAAAATACACTAAATATCTGATTTTTCTTTATTCTGCCATGTTTTTAATCTACTTTTTAGTTTAACATGTTTTTTCGTGATGGACAAAATTTTTTCAACCGAAATCATACGTTTTAGTGTTCCCGATTTATGAAAAATAGTGCGGATTTTTTTTTGCTGCTGGCGTTTTCTTAATATAGTTTGCCTTATTATACCGCAGTTGATTTCCGTGGAAGACTACGCTTTCCGCGGGCGAGCGGGGAGCCTCCATGGGATAGGTACTGGCCAGCTACAGGGCTTAGAGGCACATGTCATAAGCCAAACCGACCATGAAGGCAAAGAACGCCTTCCAGGCCGATTCGTCTTATGCCACACGCCTCTGAGCAAAGCCCTTTCGCTTTTCTGATAGGAGTCTTCGTCTTCCACTTCAATCAACTGCTGGATTGTCTATGAATTTTGGTTATCCCCATATAAAATATACCTCTTAAACGAAAAAAGACGACCCTTGAAAGCATGTTAAGGTCGCCTTTTTATCATCTCGTTGATTATTTTTGTCCAAGCCCAATCAACTTACTGGTTTTTATAATTTCGTATCAATCTTCTCCAGCAGCGTGTCAATGCTCGCGTGATCTTCGGGGGACTGGTCGATGTGTTTCCAGACGGCTTTTCCTTTTTCGTTGAATAGGATGGTGGCGCCCTGGATGTAGACGTCCTGGGTTTTCATCGATTTCTGGACGAATTTCTTTTGGCCTTGTTCGTCCGGCATGAAGTTCTTCACTTTTCCTGTGACGAAGCCGAACAGGGCTTTTCCGAGCAGTTTCCATTTCGGCATGGTGACGGTGCCCGCCTGTTTGTAGCCTTCGCGGGCCGGATCGCCGTAGATCGTGAATGGAAACGGACCGAATTCATCAAGGAATTGCGAGACAAAGCTTCCTTTTGACGGAGCGATCACGACTAGCTGGATAGTTCGTTTATCGAATTCTTCAACGCGCTCACGCAACTGCGTGAGGTAATTCCGGCAGATCGGTCAGCCAAGGTGGCGGACGAAGATGACTGCCGACTGCTTATCCTGAAGAAGCGTGTTGATATTCACTTCTTCCTGCGAATCGGGTCGCTGGAGCATGAAGTCCATAGTATGACCTCCTCATCATTCTTGTTCCTATCATACCTAATGAGGGAGGGTTCATTCAAAACATATGGGTTCTGAAACTCTCTACTTCACTTTTTCGAGCCTCTTGATATGCTTCAGGCCTTCCCTTTTGCTTAACGGGGCAAGATTTTCACTTTCAATGAACTTCCTTACTGCTTCCGGATTTGTTTTTGAATACTCCCGGAGCGCCCATCCGATTGCTTTCTGGATGAAAAACTCCTTCGATTCATTGTGCATGAGGATGTAACGGAATAGGCGGCTTTCATCCGTCTTCTCCTTATACCTCAGCTGGTGGAGGATCGACGTCCGGTTCAGCCAGAAATCCTCAGCCTGTATCCACTTTTCGAGATAATCGTCCGCATTTTCTTTTTCATGGATTCTGCCTGCCAGATGAGGGGAGATGTGATCCACCGTGTCCCACCAGGATTTCGTTAAGACCATTTCCTCCAAAAGAGGCAGGTGCTCCCTCGTAAGCTGCTTTGCCTGCTTATCGAGCAGCATCATCGCAGCATACTGGCATTCGCGCTGCGGCTGATCCCAAAGGGTGCGCACAATTTCCGTGAGCTCTTCCACCGGAGGCTTTCCGTTTTCTTTTAAAAACTCCCGCATCAGCGCATTCCACTCCGGGGTCTTGATGCCGAAGAACTGGAATTGATTGCGCATATAGTTTTCCATCGCTTCCCGGTTTTCCTCATTTCGATTCTCCGTCAGCAATGAAACCAATCGAACTGCATACTCATGACCCATCTTTCTCCTCCTCTTCATCACAGTCGAAACAAACGACCTTCCCGCTGTCTTTTTTTACTCCGTTGAAAAAACCATCCAGGCAGTAAACCGGCTTCCCGCACGACTCGCAGTGACCCACCAGCTCCCTCATAGAAGCACGTCCCCTTTTTCCCGGAGATAATAGATATAATCCGTGGAGACTCCTCTTTCACCAAGCTGCCTGAGCATCGCGGAAATATTCCCGCGGTGATAGGTACCGTGATTAATGAGATGCTTCAGGATCTCTTCTCTTGTATTTTGGAATGTTTCCCCTTTACTTGTCTGATAACTGATGGAAACCGTACCATCTCCCATGTCATCAAGCCAGTCAAGGATCTCGCTATGTAAATCCGAAAAATCCATCTCGCATTCTTCAAGTGTCTCAAACATCTTTTTATCCACCGGTGAAGGTTCACCCTTTAACCTTGAGAACCATAATGCATCCACTTCATACAAATGAAAGAGCGTCCGTTCAACGGACGGGAAAACGCTTTGAATCTCTTTCCGAAAAACGTCCCGCGGCAGTGTCTTCAAATGACCCAGCAGCTTTCGGGTCGCCCACACATGATAGCTAAATTCCATTTTCCATCCACCCCTTTACAATAGTAGTTCTATCCCGGTGGTAGAAATCCTTTTTCTTAATTGTGGTGATTCAGGGGGACAGGTACCGCGACCCAGTCTGCAGCATGATTCCTGGATGCTATACAAAACTTAATTTGACAAAACAATTTTAAAAAGTAATAACTTCAACTGAAATAGCAGTTAAAGACGCGGGTTTCAGGCTTTATTATGTGATTTCGTGCTTAAACCAAGCTTTTCACCATCCATAGTTGCCCCGGACCCCGTCCAAACCAGATATATTATCAAAAACGATGCTTATATTATCAAAAATCAGGATCAAATCGCAAAAATGGCCGCCCTTCCCTTGGAGCCGCGCAGCTTCAACGGCGGTAAATACACAAAAAAATCCCCTCAGCTCGCAAGGGGATTGTTTCTTTTTGATAATGGTCTTGCCAATACATAGTTCAGGAGCCGCTTGCTCTGCGGCAGGGAGAACCCGACGATCGAACCGAGTACGAGCGCGATTATCACGGTGCCGATGCCGACTGGTCCGCCGAGCATCCATCCGAAGAAAAAGACGAGGATCTCCATTCCGTTCCGGACATACTGCACCTTCCAGCCCGTCTTCTCGACAACGAGGAGCATGAGGCTGTCCCTCGGACCCGCTCCGAGGTCTGCGGATACATAGAGCCCGATCCCGTATCCGAGTACGATGATCCCGACAGCAAACACGATTGCCTGTACCACGATTGATTCCGGGTCAGGAATCAAATAATTAAATATATCTATGAAAATACCAATTAAAAGCATATTTAGAAACGCACCGATCTTCGGGAATGACCTGGTTCCGAGGCCTGTAATCAACAGGATGACGAATCCGGCGATGATCGACCATGTCCCGATCGTAAGACCGAGCTGTTTAAAGAGGCCGTAGTGGAACACATCCCAAGGGCCGATTCCAAGGTCTTTTCCTTTGATCGTCAGGGTGATCCCGAGGGCCAGTACAAGCAGGCCGACAAAGAAAAACGCCCAGCGAATCACGAATTCTCTTTTCATGAAAATCCCTTCCCAATCTGTTAATTTCATTACACCCGGATAACTGTAACACAGATGGGGAAACAAAAAAATTTCATAAAACCGATCGGGTTGATGAGGTATCTGGTGCAGGACAACTAGGACGAACCCGCGTTGATCAACTCGATCAATTCGCCATCCGGCCCCTTATAAAAGACTGCTCTCCAGCCGTTATCCAGCTGGACCGGGCCTTCGACGGGTTCCAGTCCCAGCCTGGAGAGCCTTTCTATTTCCGCTTCCAGGTCTGCCGTTTCCCATGCGAAGTGGACCATGGATTGTGATAGCGCACTATCGCCGTCTTGAATGAGCTCAAGCCGCTCTTCATCCCTCTTTAACAATACGATTTCCTCGCTCCCGATGACAGCAGTGAATTCTTCTTTAAAACCGAAATGAGTTTGATAAAACTGTTTTGAACGTTCCAGGCTGCTGACGTTGATGCCGATGTGATGAAGTTTCATGATATCACCTGATTTTCTTATTGTATTGGGTGGCTTTGAAGTGGATTAGGCATAGAAACTGGTGTTGTGCTCGAAATGAACATATTTATGCTCGAAAACAATTGTTTTGTGCTCGAAACTTCACCCGTAATGCACGAAACCACACGACTTCTGCTCGACCTGTCGAATTTTCACGATATTCCAGGTGAAGGCACCAGGAACTAAAGCATCCCGAACCAACCAACACTCACAAAATCAAATTCATATCACCAAATTCATGCCATAGATATCCCTTCGCAACCGCTGTCCGGTAGGCGCTCATAAGATGTTGCCGGGATATGAAAGCCTGAAGGAGATCGAGGTGGCTCGCTTCAGGCTCGTGAAGCCCGGTGATCAGTCCGTCTACGACGCGTAGCGGGCTTTCTTTTGTGATATAAAGATTTGTCACGCCGCTCGCCGCAGCTACATTCCCATCATGGCCGGCCGCCACGGTTTCAAGGGCCCTGACCACCGTCGTCCCGACTGCGATGACCCTGTTTCCTTCACGCTTCGCCCGGCGTATACTGTCCGCCGTCTCCTGAGGAAGATGATATTCCTCGGGGTGATGCACTGGATTCGGCCAGCGGTCATCTCCGTAATAACTGAGTCCGGCATGAAGCTGCAGGCACACGACCTCGATCCCTTCCGCACGGAGTTTCGTGATCAGTTTCCACGAAAAAGCCCTGCCGGCAGAAGCCATTTCCACAGATCCCGGAACGGACCCGTATACATTCTGGTAATAGTCGAGCGGCCACGGTGCATCGATATATTCGTAGCGGATCGGCTGGCCATTTTTATATATAAAATCATAGAACCCAGCTCCTTCCACACTAAAGGTGAGACGCACCAGGGGCTTTTCGCTCCCATTACCGGACATAAACGCTTTTACTCCGTCAGCGAAGGTAATCGGCAGCCTGGCGTCATACACCGGGCCAAGGATCAAAGCGTCCCATTCACGACTGCCGACCTTCCTCGACAGCCGCACTTCCACTTCCCGGCTGCCCTGCCTTCCCAGAAGTGAAGCGGGAATCGTCCTACTGTTGTTGACTACGAGGACGTCTCCTTTTTTCAACTGCATGTGAAGCTGGGTGAAGCGGGAGTGCTGAACACTGCCCGTCTTCCTGTTCAGCACCATCAACTTCACTTCGTCCCTGCTTTTCCCGGTAAGCTCGACCGGGGCAGAGGCATTCAGCTGACGGGGTATTTCAAAGATTGCCTCATTCATTACCTCCACCCCGATTCCAAGTGAACTCCTGTGCTTCAAACCGTTTCCCTGAAACATCCTTCGCCTCGTCTGAAGAAAGATAAAGGAAAACATCCATATGTTCATGCGGCTCGGCTAACGGATAATCACAGTCCGGAACGGCTTCTTCATGCATGCTTGTGTTCATTTCCCCAGGATCAACCATATTGATTCGCACCCCGGTTTCCTGAAGTTCATCTGCCCACGTCCCAGTAAGGCCCTCTACCGCGAATTTGGAGATTCCGTAAGCCCCCCACTCAGCGAATCCGGTTTTGCCTGCTTCGGATGTCAGATTGATGACGGATCCCTCGTTTCTCATCAGCATCCCCGGCAGAACGCGTTTGGTGACGATGAACGGATTGAATGTGTTGACCCGCAGCACCTCCATGAAACTCTCTTCAGGATAATCGGCCAACAGTCTCGGCCCCGGTCCGAAGATTGAAGCATTATTGATCAGCACATCGATCCTTCCGAACGCCTCCTCTGCCACCGAAACAAAACGGTCGACGTCCTTCGCAACCGATACATCCGCGACGACTGCTGCGACCTCTGCTCCCTGCGCACGCACTTCCATCTCCACTTCATTAAGCGGTGCCCCATTCCGTGCACATATGGCAAGCCTCGCCCCTTCCCTTGCAAATTGAAGGGCCAATTCCCTTCCCAGTCCTTTTGACGCTCCCGTGATCATGACCACTTTGTTTTTCAGCATGTTCATTCCTCCCAAATTGTTTTGCCTGCTTTCATTTTATGAAAACGATTACCGCGGCAAATCGGCTATAAGGGAAGAGAATATATAGAAAAATAGACCGGTACTCCATTCAGTCTTTTGATGTAGCCCCTCATAAAAACACGAACAATAATACTGGATTTTTATTTTATATTCGTGTTATAATAAGTTTGAACTTAATTATCAGCAGTGACTGGCGAAAACGTGGAACGAACCACAGGGGAGCTGCGACTTATTTTTATCATCAGCCATCATGCCGATCGCCTGGGCAAAAGGCAAGGGGACACCCTTGTCTTTTTTTGTTAGGCTCTTTTCACAAACGACTTGCTTCACTATAGGAAAAGGCGCTTCGCCTTCAGGAAGCAAAACTCGGGAGAACAGTCTTTAACCAATTACAGGAGGGATTGCAGTGGAACCATTGATTCTAGACGGTAAACGTGTTGCGACAGAAGTGAAGGAAAGCCTGAGATTGAGAGTGTCTGCATTGAAGGAAGAAGGGATTGTGCCTTGTCTTGCCACCGTGCTTGTCGGTGACGATTCCTCGTCCGAAACCTACGTGAAGATGAAAGGGAATGCCTGCAGAAAAATCGGCATGGAGTCCCGCCGCATCCATCTGCCGAAAGAAACGACAACAAGGGAGCTGTTGGATGTCATCAACGAGTTAAACAGTGATGACAATGTACACGGCATCCTTCTTCAGCATCCGGTCCCTAAACACATCGATGAACGCGCCGCTTTCGAAGCGATATCCATTGAAAAAGACGTAGACGGGGTCACAAGCCTTGGTTTCGGCCGGACATCTTTCGGGTTCGGCGAATATCCATCGTGCACACCTGCCGCCATCATGAATATCATCGATTTCTACGATGTATCGGTTGAGGGAAAGCATGCCGTGGTCATCGGCAGGAGTCCGATCCTCGGCAAACCCGTGTCGATGATGCTGTTGAACCGCAATGCCACCGTCACGACCTGTCATTCCTATACAGAAAACCTGGCGGAGATCGTATCGCAGGCCGATATAGTCGTAGCGGCCGTAGGAAAACCGAACTTCATCAAGGGTGAATGGGTGAAAGAAGGCGCGGTGATCCTCGATGCCGGCTACAATAAAGGAAACATCGGAGACGTGGATTATGATTCCTGTTATGAAAAAGCCGGAGCGATTACACCGGTGCCTGGCGGAGTCGGACCTGTCACGATCTCCATGCTCCTGAAACAAACCGTCGATTCTGCTGAAAAATCGGCAAAGCTATTAAGAAAATCTTCATAAATTATCGTCATGTCCGGAGATTAACTCTTACTGGGGGTTAATCTCTTTTTTGTTTTTTCAAAAACCTGCTTAAATGTGTAATGGAAACCTCAACCTCGTCCCCGCCGTCCACACCCGACACACTTGACTTCCCGCTCCTCCCGTACTAAGATAGATACCGAAAACTCCATAGACATGAAAAGACTTTCTAGGGTTCCGCCACTTACGGGTCTGGTCCGAGAGAAAGCGCAAAGAGCGATCTTTGTACACGGAGGGAGAAAAGCCCGGGAGATACCACTTTAACAGTGATATGTCCCGGGTTTTTTATTTTTTTAATAGAAAAGGAGCGATTTTTATGTGGTGGTTTGTCACAGCAGTTGCGGCACTGTTTGAAATCGGCTGGGCGACCGGCTTGAAATATGCGAATGACGGATTGACGTGGTCACTGACAATCGCAGCGATTATCGTGAGCTTCACAGGACTGCTGATGGCTTCGACTCGCCTGCCGACAGCAACCGTCTACGCAGTCTTTGTCGGGCTTGGTACTTTGGGTACTGTGATCGTGGATATGATCTTCTTTGATGCTGGCATCAATGCAGGTGTGGTGTTCTTTGTCATCATGCTGCTTACAGGCGTAATCGGCCTGAAATTTGTCACGGATGCAACTGGGAAGGAGGAACAGGAATCATGAGCTGGATTGCATTGATTATAGCGGGATTTTGTGAGGTGCTTGGTGTAAACGGCATGCAGCGGATCGCAACAGGGAAAAAAATCAGCGGATTAACCCTTCTGATCGGCGGCTTTATAGCGAGCCTGAACCTCCTTTCATTTGCCATGACCAGCATTCCGCTTGGCGTGGCCTACGCCGTCTGGACCGGTATGGGTACAATCGGCGGCGTTGTCGTAGGTATGGTGTTTTATGGAGACCCTGCAGACCGCAAACGAATTTTCTTTTTAACGCTGATTGTAGTGGCGGTTATCGGGCTTCGTGTAGTGACGAGTTAAGTGAGGCGGCGCAGCGGGGACGGAGGTTCAGTAATTCATTCTTGTAATGATTTTAAAAGTGAACCGGCTTACTCCGTCCCGGGTGAGCCGCACCTATTTGAAAGCGCTCCTGTACTCTCTCAATTAGAAAATGTAAAGAATGAAAATTTGTGGTGATCCCATTGGAAAGCGGCATTACGGGAAGAAGAGTGGTTTATACAGTTGAGTACCCGGGTTTATATTAAGAATAAGCATCCCGGCCTCTTATTTATGGCGGCCGGATAAAAAGTATAGTAGTTTGTGAAATACTGAACAAAACACTTGTATTCCACTCCAAACCGTCGTATACTTAAGTCAATTACTGATTGTGAAATGTTTCACAATTAAAACTTAGGAGGAATTTCACCATGAAAATCGCAGTAATCGGAAGTACTCACGCTGGAACAGCAGCTGTAACAAATATGGCAAATATGTATCCTGAAGCAAACATTACAGTCTATGAGAAAAACGATAATGTGTCCTTTCTTTCATGTGGTTTAGCATTATACGTCGGCGGTGTAGTTGAAGATCCTCAGGGCCTTTTCTACAGCTCACCTGAACAATTGAGAAATCTCGGCATTACAATGAAAATGCAGCACGCCGTGCAGGAGATCGATACTGCGTGCAAGCAGATCAAAGCGTTGAATCTGGTCACCGGTGAAGAAGTGAATGACAGCTACGATAAACTTGTCATGGCAACCGGTTCATGGCCAATCATCCCGCCAATCGACGGTATTAAGCTGGATAACGTCCTGTTAGCTAAGAACTTCAATCAAGCAAATACAATCATCGAAAAATCACGCGACGCTAAGCACGTCACGATTGTCGGCGCAGGATATATTGGCGTTGAGCTTGTAGAAGCATTCCAGCAGGCAGGTAAAAAAGTAACGCTGATTGACGGTGTGGATCGTATTCTGAATAAATATCTTGATCAGGAATTTACAGATCAGGTAGAACAGGAATTCATTGACCGCGGCGTTGAACTGCGACTCGGCGAAACTGTTACTCGTTTTGAAGGTGAAACGTCAGTTGAATCTGTTGTAACGAATAAAGGACATGTTGAGACTGACATGGTGATTATGTGTGTCGGCTTCCGCCCGAACACAGAGCTCTTGAAAGGAAAAGTTGACATGCTGCCAAATGGGGCAATTACAGTTGATGATTATATGCGCACAAGCGATCCTGACATCCTTGCAGCCGGTGACTGCTGTGCAGTAAAATACAATCCGACAGGTCAGGCTGCCTACATCCCGCTTGCAACAAATGCTGTCAGAATGGGTACACTCGTTGCTCGCAACCTGGTTGAACCGGTCATGAAAAACGTTGGTACACAGGGAACTTCAGGTCTGCATATTTATGACTTGAACATGGCATCAACGGGGTTAACTGAAACGAGTGCAAGAGCGATGGATATTCATGTGAAAAGCATCACAATCTCTGAAAAGCACCGTCCTGAATTTATGCCGACAGCGGAAAATGTGCTGTTAAAAGTCAGCTATCTGCCTGAAAGCCGTAAAATCATTGGCGCACAGGTACTGTCAAAAGCGGATGTCACCCAATCAATTAATACACTCAGCGTCTGCATTCAGACTGGCATGACGATAGATGAACTCGCCTTTGTCGATTTCTTCTTCCAGCCTCACTTCAATCAGCCGTGGAACTTCCTGAATAAAGCAGGACTCGCAGCAGCTGATACACGCAAGCTGGAATTGGTTTGATTCGAGCTGAGTCAGCGGATGACGTTGAAAAGCGCACTTTTAGGTAGTAAATGATCGTTATTTCCTGAGATTAACCCTTAACAGGGTTAATCTCTTTTTTGTCTTCTTTTCCAAAAACCTGCTTAATCTTCCGGTATTAGGGAAAAATGTGTAGGGAAAATAACCGAAAAGGAGCAAATTCATGGATACTCAAAATAATTATGCATTCAGCCAGCAGCCCGAACCATTTTGGAGGGAATCCGTTCAGCTTCCTGTGTTCCCTAAGCTCGGTCAGAATATCAAAACCGATGTAGCCGTCGTAGGCGGAGGAATCGCAGGGATCACCACCGCCTATCTCCTCGCAAAAGGCGGTAAAAAAGTGGCTCTGATCGATGCCGGACGTCTGGTCAACGGCACCACCGGCCATACGACCGCAAAAATCACCGCCCAGCACGGACTGATTTATGATGAACTCATCAATCATTTCGGTGAGGGATTCACCAAGAAATACTACGAAGGGAATATGAAGGCTCTTTCTTTCATGGAGGAGACGATCAAGAAAGAAAACATTGAGTGCGATCATTCCAAACAGGATGCGTACATTTACTCCACCACCGATGAATACAAGAAAAAGGTGGAGAAGGAATTTGAAGCCTATCTGACCCTCGGCATCGAAACCGAACTGATGGAGAAGCTGCCAATCGATCTTCCGATTAAAAATGCTGTAGTCATGAAGGAACAGGCGCAGTTTCACCCTGTAAAATATCTCAAGGCGCTCGTTGACAGCATCGTCAATAACGGCGGGCAAATCTTTGAAGATACGACCGCCAAAACCATCAATGAAGGTGAAAGTACTCAGGTGGTGACGGAGGAAGGATATCACATCGACAGTGAATATGTGGTCATTGCCACCCACTTCCCTTTCTATGACGGGATGGGCGCTTATTTTGCCCGGCTTAAACCGGACCGCTCCTATACGGTCGCGGCGAAGACCGCGAAGGATTTTCCAGGCGGCATGTATCTCAGTGCAGAAGATCCGACTCGCTCCCTGCGCTATACGGAAGACACCAACGGGGATAAACTCGTCCTGATCGGCGGCGACAACCACAAGACCGGACAGGGAAAAGATACGCTGAAGCACTATGAGGCGCTCGAAGAATTCGGAAATACAGTCTTTGGAATCGAGGAAGTTAAGTACAGGTGGTCCGCGCAGGATCTCATCTCACTTGATAAAGTCCCGTATATAGGTCCATTGACACAAAAACATCCGGCCATCCTCGTCGCCACAGGTTTCCGCAAATGGGGGATGACACTCGGCACACTTGCCGGACAGATCCTTTCCGATCACATACTCGGGAACCACAATCTATACAGCGATCTTTTCAAGCCGTCCCGTTTTAAAGCGGACCCGGGCATCAAACGGTTCTTAAAGGAAAATGTCAATGTAGCCGGGCAGCTGGTAAAAGGGAAATTGGATATCCCCACAAAGAAAGCGGACGAAATCGAAAACGGCGAAGGTGCCATTGTCCTGGTGAATGGCAGACGATGCGGCGGATACAGGGATGAGCAGGGAAAACTCTTTGTAGTCGATACAACCTGCACCCATATGGGATGCGAATGTTCATGGAACCACGGTGACCATACATGGGACTGCCCTTGCCACGGATCGAGATTTGCAGTCGATGGCACAGTCGTGGAAGGACTGGCAAAGGAACCGCTGACCAGGGTGGATGACCAACTCGGATAACGTCGAAATATAGCCCGGGAAATATCACGGAAGAAAACGAAAGTTGTCAGTTTTTGACGGCGCACAGCAACAAGATAAAGGAATATTTCCTCTCCTCATTTCCCACACTAATAAGGCAAGAGTACTTTTTAGGAGGGGATCGTATGGGCCGCACAAAGCAGGGAAACCGCAATGCACAGGCAAATACCAATGCTAAAAGAGGAAATCGCACGAGCTCCGAAATGGTGGAGTTCACAACAGGACGGGCCAAAGCCGAAAAGAACCGTCCACAAGACTAATCAACGCCAGGCACCCCTTGAATCCGATTCGAGGGGGCTTTTTTATGCAGAAGAAAAGGATTTCCCGCTTCTCTCCCGAAATATAGACTATGAATGAAACATTCGGGAGGGAATCAAAGATGAATGAAGATGTACTGTTCAAGCAATTGGACTTTATCCGTCTGCGGACTTTGGCTTTTTTGGATGCAACGACAGAAGAAAAAGCCGATGTGATGCCGGAAGGGTTCAGGAACTCAATCCGCTGGAACCTCGGCCACATCCTTTTGTCACATGAAAATCTGCTTTTTTCTTTTTTGGGGGACCAGGACAAAAAAGCGATACCGGAACATTATGACAAGCTATTCGGCTTTCATACAAGCCCCGATACGTGGAAGGAAGAAAACCTCAATCCTCCTTCGCTTTCCGAGCTTCGCGGCCTTCTTGAGGAACAGCCGGAGCGTTTGAAAGAAGTATTCAGCGGCCGCCTGGATGAAGAGGCGGAAAAGCCGTTCAACCTCGGATCCGTCACATTGAACACATTGGCGGACGTATTTGCATTCGTCAATTGGCATGAAGGGC
Source organism: Rossellomorea oryzaecorticis (assembly GCF_045897515.1). Taxonomy (NCBI): domain Bacteria; kingdom Bacillati; phylum Bacillota; class Bacilli; order Caryophanales; family Bacillaceae; genus Rossellomorea; species Rossellomorea oryzaecorticis. Next base: position 26,872 of record NZ_JBJOSA010000008.1, read on the forward strand.
TCCACCAGGGGAATATCACGACCCTCAAACGGGTGCAGGGAGTCGAGGATCTGTTTGCAAAGGCAGAAGAAAAAGCGACTTGATACGGACGTGTACTGGCTCATAACCTGTACACGTTTTTATTTGAATAAAATCAAAAAGTCGCCATACCCTTCCGCTTCAAGCCGGTCCTTCGGTATGAACCTGAGTGCTGCAGAGTTGATGCAGTACCTCAGCCCCTTTAGTCCCGGACCGTCCGTGAAGACATGGCCGAGATGGGAGTCCCCTTCGCGGCTTCTCACTTCCACGCGGGTCGATTTATGGGAAAGGTCATATCGTTCTTTTACGCTTGCGTCCATCACGGGCTTCGTGAAGCTCGGCCAGCCGCACCCGCTGTCATATTGGTCCTTCGATGTGAAAAGCGGCTCACCGCTCACGATATCGACATATAAACCCTCTTCTTTATTATCCCAGTATTCATTCTCATATGGAGGCTCGGTCCCGTTCTCCTGTGTTACATGGTACTGCATATCGCTCAGCGATACGCGCAGATGCGAACGGTCCTCCGGCCAATTTTCCTTCTTGAACTCTTCCCTGCCGGACCCTCTTTTGTATAAAGCATATCGGAAGGCATTTTTCTTATAAAAATCCTGGTGATACTCTTCCGCTTCGTAGAAACGAACTGCCGGAAGGATTTCCGTCACGATCTGGGAATTGAACTTTCCGCTTTCTTCAAGCTCAGCCTTCGATTGTATCGCCTGCTCTTTTTGCGATTTATTGTGGTAGTATATCGCCGCCCGATACGAAGAACCCCGGTCCTTGAACTGGCCGCCGTCATCTGTCGGATCGATCTGCTGCCAGAATAGCTCCAGCAGCTTTTCATAAGGGTATAAATCGGGATCGAACGTGATCTGTACTGCTTCTCTATGTCCCGTATCGCCCGATATCACCTCTTTATAGGTGGGGTTCTCCGTCTCCCCTCCTGTATATCCGGACCGGATGCTTAGAATGCCTTCCTGTTCATCGAAAGGCTCGACCATGCACCAGAAACAGCCGCCTGCGAAAGTTGCGATCTCTTCAGCCATGTTTATTCCTCCTTCGTTTCACGTGGAACACGTTCAACCTTCAATTCTGTCCCTGAAATTCCTGACCATGTCTCCTATATCATCGGGGTCGTCCCAGTGAAGATTATGCCCGCCTGTTTTACGATGTATCTCTATATCGCTTATTTTTTCTCTCAATATCCGGGTCCCCCTTTTTCTCGCATCCTCTTGCTCTACAGGTTCTGAAGCGTGTATTAACATAACAGGAGATTGAATCCCTTCATATGCCCTGTAGAAAGGTTCTTTAAAGAACGCCTCAATAATTGGGAGTACCACGGATGCTCCTGCGATCAGCCGGTAAGGAGATTCCTTTGTAAAAGAGGCGAGTGCCATATACTCGAGTTGAGGATTCCACCTTGATGTGTAGGTTTTATAGATGTTTACAATTTCGGAGTGGTCATCAAAAGAAAATCCGCTGATAAACCCTCTCCATCCCTCGTACGCTTTCTTATAGGTCATGTCCTCTTGATAATGAGGAAATGTAAATCCGCCGTCCAACAAGATCAATCCTTTTACATATTGGGGAAAATGAGAGGCATAATGCAGTGCAGTATCCCCTCCCCATGAATGCCCAAGTAAATAAAAAGGCTTTCCAATCAACCGATCAAAAATGGTTTTATAATATCCGGTCAGTGTCGAGAATAAATAATCATGCGGTAAAGGGTGTGTCTGCCCATGGCCTGGCTGATCAAACATAAATAAATGAAAATCTGATTCCAACCGCTCTGAAAGCTCTATAAAACTCTCGCTGCTTCCTGTTAACCCGTGTAGACAGACAAGTACCGGTTTACGAGGGTCTCCTGCCGTCTGATAAGAAACTCGTTGATCCCCCACTGAAAGGAACATTTTATCCATATTCCCTCACCCTTCAAAATAAAGATGATAATGATTCCGGCACCCCGGATTGAAGTCCGATTGACAATGCGGACAAACCGACTGGGAGTTCATATACTGCAGGATCGTCAATTCGTTCCTGCATACGCCGCACAAAACTGCCTTCGTATCCCATTCCTCCCTGGACCACCGCACCGGTTCATGACCGGCTTTCTCCTCATGACAGAGATGGCAAGGGTAATATGTATTGCAGCATTTGAACTTTATCGCGATGATATCCCGTTCACTATGATAATGAAGGCAGCGCGTCTTCGAATCAACGCCGACTCCCTTCACTTCAACATATTGAGGCACCATTTCAGAGCAGCTCCTTTTTTAAAGACGTTTTCTACCATTTCGCCATTCGTGTCATTTTTCCCTTTCACAAAAAAGCGGATACCAGCCCGACCGGCCGATATCCCTTCACTCATTGGGCATGCTCCAGAAGCCCGCGCAGATCATTGTATTCATAGTCCGGCTTGACGCCGAGCTCGTCCATTACTTTTCCCTGGCGGTTGATCCAGGCAGTATGAAAACCAAAGCTTGACGCCCCGGCAATATCCCATGTGTTCGAAGACATGAACAAGACTTCTTCCCTCCTGACACCGAGCCTGTCAAGAACGTGCTGATAAGCCATCGGCGTAGGCTTGAACTGTTTCACGTCATCGACTGAAAGCACCTCGTCCAACAGCGGGCCGAATGGTGATTGGTCAACGAGCGGTGACAGCATATCGAATGATCCGTTAGAGAAGATGGCCGTTTTATAAGACTCGAGCTTCTTCAGTACCTCTTCGGTTTCATCGTAATGCTGAAGCTCCAGGTAGGCATCAAGCAGCTGATTTTCCGTTTCCCCCGTCAACTCCGCACCCGCTTCTTTACAAGCATACAGGAGTGCATCCCTCGTAATCTCAAGAAAGGTAGAATACCTTCCCATCAACTGGCGCAGGAAACTGTATTCAAGCTGCTTCTGCCTCCAGATGCCGCTGATATTCTCACCTTTCCCCGGAAACAATTCGTTGCATTTTTCTATGACTGAATGGACATCAAAAAGGGTACCGTACGCATCAAATACAAATGCTTTTATCTTTGGATTCTTCACTGCCGTTCCCTCCTAAAATCAATTTCTTACCCCCATGATATAGCAGACTTCCCTTCACGCAAACTGATAAACCTTATAAATTATTTCCTGTGCCCTGTGTAAATAGGATTTTAATACTACCGTTACGGGTATAGTAAGAAAAAAAACAGAAGAACAGGGGAATTCAATTGAAAAAGAAGCAAAAGTGGTATCAGAAAAAACAATGGTGGATCGGCGGGGCAGTCATTCTTATTCTGGCCGGGATCATGCTCTACAACCGGATAAAACCCCTTCCACCTGGCATATCTTATGAAGGCAGTGAATACTCGCTTCCCCAGAAGGACGTGGAATTTTTATACGACCTTACATATGACAAGAACGGCAAGGAAGTGTACGACCAGAACATTTTTAATGAAGTCTATAGAACGATTGAGGAAGCAGATGATTTTCTTGTACTGGACCTGTTTCTTGTGAACGGGTACACAGACGGCAAACGGCCTTATCCTAAACTAAGCGAAACGTTATCGAAAAAGATTAAGGAACAGATGAAAAAGAAGCCTGATTTGAAAGTCGTCTTCATCACGGATCACGTCAACACGACCTATCGATCCCATAAGGCGGAGCAAATCGATCCCCTCGAAAAGCTGGGGGCGGAGGTCATTTATACAAACCTGAACAGGCTCCGTGACCCCAACCTTATTTATTCAGGGGTATGGCGGGCAGCCCTTGGTTGGTTCGGCCAGGAAGGGAACGGATGGCTGCCAAATCCGATGGCCCCCTCAGCCCCGAAAGTAACGGCCAGATCTTATTTAAAACTGTTGAACGTAAAAGCGAACCACCGGAAAGTGGTCATATCTGAGGATGCCGGAATGATTTTGTCGGCTAACCCGCATGACGCAAGCGGATTCCACTCAAATATCGCCTTCAAGGTTAAGGGAGAAATCCTGAAGGACATGGTAAAGGCCGAAAGAGCGGTTGCAGCATATTCCGGCGGGGATGAAAGCAAGTTCCCCACAAATGAAGAGCTTGATAAGCTGATCACCCCTTCAGGGAAAGGGGAAGGGGCACCCGTTAAGGCAAAGATCATCACCGAAAGTAAAGTTCAGGACCATGTCGTCAAAGCGATGGATGATGCAAAGGAAGGGGACGAAATCTGGATCGGGATGTTCTATCTGGCCGACCGGGATATCATCGATGCCATTGAAGATGCAGCAGAACGCAAGGTGGATGTCCGTATCGTACTCGATCCGAACCAAAACGCATTCGGCCAGGAAAAAATCGGACTCCCCAACCTGCCGATCGCATCTGAGCTGCATAATTTGAACGAAAAGCACATCAAAATCCGATGGTATGACACGAACAAAGAACAATATCATTCCAAATTCATCTACGTCAAAGGGAAGAAGCAATCAATCGTCATTGGCGGATCAACCAACTATACGTCAAGAAACCTTGATGACTACAATCTCGAGGAAGACATCAAGCTCGTCTCTTCAACCGACAGTCCGCTAATCAAGTCCGTCGATGATTATTTCCATAGGATTTGGAACAATGAAGACGGCACCTATACGGTGGATTATAAAAAATATCAGGACAAGCTTCCTGTATTTAAATACATCATGTACGTCCTGCAAAAAATCTTCCAAGTCACCACATATTAAGGTTTGAAATCCTGATAATCGGGAAAATAAGTACTAACAATACATCATACTAAAAACTAACATTGGAGGTAATAATTATGGGTTTCATTTTATATTTAATCGTTGGAGGAATCATCGGCTGGTTAGCCGGATTGATCTTAGGTAAAAACGTACCGGGCGGAGTCATCGGTAACATCATCGCAGGTATCATCGGGGCATGGATCGGCGGAGAATTACTCGGAAGCTTCGGTCCGTCTCTAGCAGGGATCGCCATTATCCCGGCATTGATTGGAGCAATCATCTTCGTATTCCTTCTAAGCCTGCTGCTAAGAGGAATGAGAAGAACATCACATTAATCTATACGTTAGAAAACTCCTCTGAGATTCGTCTCGGGGAGTTTTTTTGTGGGGTTTTCTTTGCTTGTTCTTGGGAGGGTGGCTTATGGAGGCTTGTGGCTTGGTTATGCGATTGGCTGATGTTGTTTGTGTACCGCCTCTACGATGCACAAATTAGAATCATTCTTAAAGACTGTTTTCTAAAAGATTGTTGCTTTTCGTAAATAGGCTTATAACCTGATTGCAGCTTGTGGACGTGCTCTTTTCGAACTCAATCCTCAACAAGAGACGGACGGACAACTCGAAAATACCCAAGTTCCGGTATTTTCTTGGTTGTGAAGCAACAAAGTATACGAAAAGAGCCTTCTTAAAAGATCATATATTTGGAAAATGGAACGTATTTTTTGTCGAATGGATCATAAAACTCAGATTTGGATCATAAATCTCTGAAATGGATCATAAATCCTCAGAATGGATCATATTATACTTCTTAACCCTCTAAAATACCCCATACCGCATGCATTTCAACCTCCTCTCCACTCAAAACCACCTTCCAACAGCCCTAAACCCACAAAAAAACAGCCCGCAGGCTGCTTTTTTCCATTAATACGTCATCTAATACGTCATCGATTTACGAGATCTTCTTTTATTCCGGTATTTCTTATAGATCGGGTAGACGATAGGTCCCCATTTGATCAATTTTCTGAATAATCCTTTCATAAAAGGCAACCTCCTTTGTTATGTATTATTTACCCGCTTCCGTACGTAAAAAAACCCTTAACCTCGATTAGGAATAATCTTCTACTTCCGTAAAACAGTGTACCTTAACGTGATTCCTGCTTAAAAGCCGCTTTTGATTTCCTTGCAAGACTTCGCTTTCCGCGCGATGGCATGGAGCCTCCTCAGCTTTTCCTGTGAGTCCTCCACAGCTGCCCTATTCCCGCTGGAGTCTTCTTCTCACCCTCCAATCACCGCTTTAACTACCTTTAAATAAACAAACTGATGTATTCACATCTAAAAAACAAACAATTTTGAAACAATCCCCACACACCCCCAGTTATATCTATAAAAGAATCCACAAGGGGGAAAAACAATGAAAAATAGAATAAGCGCAATCCTGATCACAGGCTGCCTGTTCCTGTCCTTGACTGCCTGCTCCACGACCGAAACTGGCACCGGCACCACCTCTAGCCAGGAAGCGAACACACCTGAAATCACTCAGGAGGAGTTGTCAAAGATCACAAAAGGCAAGGAGCTCGAAGAAGTGATCAAAATCATTGGCGGGGAAGGGAAGCAGCAGGGCGAGTCGGGAAAACCTGGGACGAAGGCACACCAGGTAAGTTATGTATGGGACGGGGCGACCCCCAATTCATTCGTCTCTATCAGCTTCCGGAACAATAAGGTCAGTACAATCAACGCTATGAATATGAAATAACAGGAATGTTCCTGACAGAACCCCGACGCATGCCGCCACAACGCAATAAACAAACGCCCGGAGGTCAGCCCCCGGGCGTTCTAAATCAACAACCATATGATCATTTACTGCTCTTCGACTCGGATATCTTCCCCAGGAAGAATCCATTGACTTCACTCAGCTTGCCTCTCCAAAGGATTTTCCCTTTCGAAGGAGTGGGCTTGTTGTCCCCGCAGTAGACTTTTGTGTTTTTCATATGAATGAAGTTAGCTTCACTCAGGGCGCCGTCTTCCACCTGCTCGCCTGCCTTGGCAAGCTCTTCACTCAGTTTCTGCGCAACATCGCTGCCGTCTTCAAAGTTTTCGCTCAGTGCGTCGAAGTAATCTTTAGCAGAAATGAGTGTTCCAGTAATGACAGCCCCATTAACATTCAGGGTGATGTCCAATGTAAAATCATGCTTATTGGCTGCTTGTACAAAAAATTCAAGGATCGAATCTTTATCTGCACCAGATCCTAAGCTCATGTTTACTATTCCCTCCTGTCTGTCTGCCTATTATGAATTAAGAAGATGTGTCGTCGTCACTGGAAAGTGTCGTTTCTTCGTCTTCGTTGCCATCTTCTTTTTTAGATGATGATTTTTTTGATTTTGAAGATTTGCGTGTAGAGCGTTTTTTACTCTTAGATGAATTTGATGATTTGCCTTTTTTCTTATCATCTTTATTGTCTTCATCTTCATCTTCTTCATTCTCATCTTCAGAGTTTTCTTCATTTTTTTCATCATCTGAATCGTCATCTGAGTCATCATTTTCTTCATCGTTATCGTCAGAGTCTTCGTCTGCATTTTCATCTTTTTCATCATCGTCCGCTTTTTTCTTGGACGCTTTTTTCGAGGTCTTTTTTGATTTTGTTTCTTCTTCTTCGTCCTCATCTTCGTCTTCTTCGTCAGAATCCTCACCCTGTTCAGTGAGTTTTGTCAGCATATCCTCAAGTTTTTGCAGGCGGTCGTTAAGCTGTTCGTTTTCCTGTTTAAGAGATTCATAGTCTTTGTCGCTGCTGGACTCTTGGTCATCGGATTGATCTGATTGATCTGATTGATCTGAGCTTAATGTTGTTTCATTTTCGTCTTCCATCGTTTCATTCTTTTCATTCTGTTCATCATTTTCATCCGTGTTCTTATCACGCTTGAACAGGCTTGCTGTAGAAGATCTCAATGAAGTGACCGCACTTCTTGATTTTTCTTTCGCAGCTTTACCGAAATCAAGGGATTTACTTTTCAGTTTTTCCTGGTCGATTGAACCAAGCAGCTTTTTCCCGTTTTCTGGAGTGGCCAGGTATCCGACTGTGGCACCAAGGACACTTCCCGCGACCGTACGCTTGATCGGTCCGCTCATTCTTTTCTTTTTCTCATTTGTCGATTTGTTATCTTGATTTTCTACTGTGGTATCTTCAACTTTAGTGTTTTTTTCTGCCATGGTTCAAAAACCTCCGATTATTTTAGTTTGATTGATTAGTAGTATTTAAACGATTGGTATCCATCTTTTTCTCGAGTGATTCGAGACGTTCCTGGAGCTTTTTGTTTTCTTCTTCGAGTGCCCTGGTATTGTTGTCAGCTGCTTTGGAGCTTAGGTAAGGATCGTTTTCCCACCAGTCCATGCCGATTTCCTTTGCTTTATCCACGGAAGCGACGATTAAACGGATTTTGATGGTTAACAGTTCGACATCGGCGATCCCAACCGTTATGTCTCCTGCGATGACAACCCCTTTATCCAGGACTTTCTCTAAAACATCCACAATTGTATTCGACTGCATTGAATGTTCCATAGCCATGTTGTTGTCCTCCTTTGAACCGGTGGGAATGCCTTACATCAAGCTCCCCAGAGGTCCGAGATCTATATTAAGGTCTTCTGCATCAAGACCAAAGATTTTTTTCAGCTCTTCCATCTTTTCCTCAAGATTCATCAAGGCAACGCCGAGATCCTCGACCTGCTGATCTGTCAGCGTACCGCCTTCGACACGCCTCATCGCATGCCTTTCGACGATCTGCCTTACCAGTTCGATGACTGTGAGGACAAGCTGTGCCAAACCGTCCTCGGGATTATTTGAATCGAAGTTGATCCTGCTACGCCCATTTGTCTGGCTGACCTGTTGCATGAATCAATTCCTCCTTCTCTCTATCAAGTTTTTCAGAGTTTATTTCTTTGCGTGTTCCATTTTTATGCTGTACCAGTGTTTCCACCGAGGAAATTAATACTCTTAGATCCAAATAGACAAGGTCGACACCTGCAATCGAAATCACGAGGTCTCCTTTGATGGCTACACCTTTGTCGAGAATCACGTCTAATATGTCTATAAGTGCTATATCTTTGTTCTCAATTGATTCTCTTACAGTCATAGCTCACCATCCCTTTCTATTCTCTCTTATACATCTTTAATTTCCCGCGGCGGCAGTTCCTGAAACAGGCAATTTTATGAAAAACTTGAGAAATGGTAAGGAGGCCAAGGACCAGAGGCTTCAAAGCTCCATCCTGATTTCCCGAGTTCTTCCTTGTATCGGTTCACTTCGTCGATGAACTGATCGACTTTGTCCTCGGCAATGAGGAATACACTGTTCCAGGCCATGTTTTCCTTACGCCCGGTGACATCCTTGCCCCAGTTTTTCTTCACACTGCCTTCGATTGCCTTTTCCTTCAGCTTTTCATGGACTTCTTCACAAATCCGGTTTTTCTCATTTTCAAGCTCTTGATCGATTAGCTGGTCGATCTTTTTCTTTTCAAAAAACTGCCTTCCTTTCGGCAATTCACTGATTTCTTTTCGTTTTTCTTCTATCGCTGGATTGCTGCTGCTCACTTCTTCCCTGAGCTCTTTATCATTGCAGAAAATCTTGAGGTTCCATTCTTCATTGCCCTTCAATTTGGAGAAGGTGCTCAAAAGCTTATTGCGGTTTCCTTCGACGGTGTCCCTCAAGCTGTCCTCGCTTTTGTAGAGCGTACAGAATTTCAACGGGACGATCGTGTACATCTTCGACACCATCAAGACGGTTTCATGATGATGGAAGGCTTTCTCCTGCAGCCACTCCATATCATTCTCGATCTTATCTTTTAAGTCTTCTTCCGAGTGGGTTTCGGAATCGATCGAGCATACGATGGCCGTCACATCCCCAACGTCGATTGTATATAGCTCGCCTTCCCCGTCAAACCCTTTGATTGATGGAAGGGGCTCCTCTTTTGCTTCATTCGCCGGGATCAAGCCATATAGATACAGTAAATCGCTCATCCTTTCACCTTCATTCCTTCTTCTTCGTCATTTCTTCCCATTGTTCCATTTCGCGCTGCTTTGCGATTTCATATCGCGCCAGCAGTTCGTCTTCTTTTTCCTGAAAGGCTTCTTCAGGGATTTCACCAAGTTCATACATCATTTGCAGCTGAATCAGCTTTTGCTGGATAGTAGGCAGGTCGTACAGCTCTTTGTCGGCTTCTTCCTTGATCTTTTCCCCGACTTTGATGACCATATTGATCGGCGCACTGACCAACTTATGAATCATCCCGCTTCTTCCACCTTCAACCGGATGTTTACGAAGTTATACGCCGGCCATGGTCCGCTGTATTGAAAGTCGACCTTATCCTTCCACTTTTCATGTGCTTCATTCACCTTTTGATCGAATAGTTCTTCCTTGTCACGGTCGATCAGGAAGGCGGCATTGAGAAGCATGGTTTCGCTTGAAGGGTCATTTGCCTTCGCTGCTTCAGCTGTTTCTTCAAGGGGCTCAAAGATTTCCCTCTTCATTTCTTCCTGAAGGGAAGTGAAGAGTTTCTGTGCCATCCCGCCCAATTTGATGCGGTCGTAATAGGCGGCTGATTCTGATTTTCCCTTTACGGAAGAAGACATCTTCTCCATTTCAGGGTTCTCTTTCACCATTTTTTCAAGATATTCTTTCTTTCCAATCACCTTAAGGCCCAGTTCGATTTTGCCTTTGATGGCCGGGAAGAGCTTTTCAAATTGAGGGTAAAGGTTTTCAAGAAGTGCCTTTACATCCTCTTCGCTTTGAAAGACATTCCCGAACGAAATAGGGATGACCGTATCATTCTTGCTCATCACTTCCGATACGACTTTCTGATGCATCATCAGATTGTCTTTCTTCGGATGATAGATTTTCATCGGGACCTCAGCTGCCACCATGGCAGAATCTTTATAATTGATCGTAAAAACATCCCGCTTTACACCTTCTAATTCGACTGAATCTAATGATTCATCCTTATCCGTCTGAATCGCACAAAATACGTAAATTCCATTTTCCTCGCTCATAAGTCGACTCTCCTTTTCTTATCCGTTCTTGCTTTTGCATGCATCTATAATTAATTGTTCCGCTTTTTCTCTCGGGTTCTCGGCTTCAATGCCGCGAGTCATACTGTTACCGGCTATATCGATACATAGACGGATGAATTCTTCATCTTTACCATCTATGGGGATATCAAGTTCAATGGCGAGTCTTGCAATCATCAGTGAAGCACGCAAGCTCGGCCCGTGTTCATTTTCTTTTGTGCATTGCTCACGCAAGTTCGCAATAATCGAGGTAATGATTCTGGCTTCCTCTATCACCAGATCCGCTTTCTCCGATACAATCATGGCTTCACGCTCACTGTCCATGAAATCGACCGGGATGGTGATCATCCGGTCCAGAAGTGCGTCCTGTGTATCATAAACACCTGCATATTCTGCTGGATTGCTGGTGAAAACCACTGAAAATTCAGGGTGGACCTTTACGAAAGGCTCCGTCAGTTTCGTACCATAGAGAGGAATGACTCCCTCTTCCAATATGGATAAAAAGATATTATTCGTGGTTGGCTGGGATCTTGTAAATTCATCGTATACAAGCGTATATCCATTCTTTGCTGCTTCTAAAAGACGGCCGTCCCTCCACGTCTCCGTCACACTTTCATCTTTCTTGTAAACGGAGCGTACATATTGGTCGACGACCTTTTTACTTGTGTATCCTGTAAAATCACCGATCAAATCGCGGTTATTCAGTTCATGATTACCGTGGATGAGCATGACCGGCCGTTTTCGTTTTTTGGCTAAAGCGAGTGCAAGGGAGGTTTTCCCGGCTCCCGAAGGGCCTGTAAAATGTACAGGGTAACCGGCTGTCAGATAGTGAAGCGAACGAGTCATCAACTCCTTCGTGTCATCATCCTGGACGATGGCCCTGCTGTCTTTTTTGATTGTATTCCGTAAGACTGTCACGTTGATTCCCCCTTAACCGCCTGCCGTTACATTTCCTGGCCGATCGCACTTCTGTACCGGACATCCAGCCGTTTGAATGACACGACTTCTTTATCCTTATCCAGAAGGGCTTCATATGTGCCCAGCATTTCGTCTTTGGCGTATTTCTTCATGTATTCTTTTTCTTCAATGACTTCTACAATAACCCGCCAGCCTTCTTCTTCCCTTACTTCGACGGAAGTGATCTTATGGACCGGCGCCACGTTTTCATTGAAGAAATCAGAAACATTACCCATGATCTCCTTGATTTTCATAAAGGCCTCCTTCGTCTGAAACATAAAAAAGGGAGAGGTGATTCAAACCGAATCACCCTGGTGATCTAAATCGATCTCCTTTTTACTTTCCCCTAATGTTCAGGCATTAAATACTGAATTGTGAATTTCTCTCGTTTTGCTGTGTGGCAAGGCCGTTCTCTTCCACATCGTCACGAAGCAGTCCGACTGCTTCTGCATAACGCAACCAAGTATCGACACTTGCAATGACGACCCTCGCTTCAATTGTCAGGATCTCAATTCCGACCACTGATACGCGGGCGAAGGCATCGATGACGATCCCTTTATCCAGGATACGGTCAATAACCTCTGCTAAACTGGAACTGTCTGTTGTCTTTTGAATTGCCATGATTAAAAAATCTCCTTTCGATGCTGTTATCTTGAACTGATTGTTTTGATGTCTGTAGATGATTTAATGTTGGTGGAGCTTTTGATATCAGTCGAACTCTTGATTTCCATCGAGCTCTTGATATCGTTGACTCCCTTAATATCAGAGACACCTTTCAGTTTGGATTTGTCTTTTTTCGATGAAGACATTTTTTCCTGGAATTCTTCACCGGCTTCTTTGGCTTTTCCTAATTTCTCCCGCACGTCCAAGAGAACTTCCTGTACTTTCTCCTTGGCTTCCTCGGCTTTGGAATGCACCTTATCTGCATTATTGTCTTTCGCTTTTTCAAGTTTCTCCGAGGCTTCTTCCGCTTTGTCCTGGATGCCGCCCTGCACTTTGTCCTGGACGCCTTCCACAAATTTTTCCTTGGCTTTTTCCTTTACTTTGTCTTTTACCTTTTCCTTGACTGGTTCAGGGGTGTGTTCGACGATTGTTTCAGCCACTTTACCGGCTGCTTTTTTTGCTGCTGACTTACTCATGTCATGCCCCCTTTGGAAACGCCCGTTTCGTTACTTTTTGGATTCTACAAGGCTGCTGAGCATTTCTTCAATGCGTTCCAATCGCTCATTCAGGTTCTTGTTTTCCTCTTTGATCTCTTCGATTTCATCATTCTGCGCAGAAGAAGACGTATCTTCCTGCTCCTCTTGAGCTGACGCTTCTTCTTTCTTCTTCGTGAAAGGCAGCATGCCGTTTTCGTATTTGCCCATATAGCCTGCCGCCGTCTGTCTCAGGGTGATGAGGGCCTGTTCTGTAATAAATTCCTGTGCGGTCCTGCGCAGTTCATTTCCTGCCATACGTACCACTTCGGATTTCCCGAGGCTGCCTGCAAGCTTTTTCCCTGTACCGGGATGGCTGAGCAGCCCGACACCTGCGCCGACAACCCCGCCGATGATGGCGTAGTTTACGTTCACGCCGCGGCCGCCTTCATTTGATTCTGTCTGGTTATTCTTTTCTTCTTGCTGGTTTGTATTTTCTTCTTGATTTGTATTGTTTTTTTCCTGTTTTTCCTTTTCTGCCATTGTTTCATCCTCTTTTCTAATTCTTTTTTATATGAAAATAATCAGCCCGTTCCGTTAGACATTAAATGCTGATTGTTTGTTTCGCTCATTATCCTGTTGCGGAAGTCCTTCTTCTTCGACCTCATCGCGGAGGAGGCCGACTGCTTCAGCATAGCGCAGCCATGTATCGACTGATGCTATGACGACTCTTGCTTCGACTGTAAGAATTTCAATACCTACCAGTGAAACCCTGGCAAATGCATCGATTACGATCCCTTTGTCCAGGATCCTGTCGATTACTTCTGCGAGGCTGGAACTGTCCGTAGTCTTTTGAATACTCATCCTTTCACTCCTCTCTTAATGGAAGTTGTCTGGTTCTTCTTTTTCACATCCAGACGATGTCAAAGGTCAAATTCACAACGGTTTGGTATTCGGTTTAGTCGATGTTTACCTCGATTCATGAACCTCGAAACCTTGCATGGATAATATTTGAATTTAACTGGTATTTTTTATATTTGTTTCGGAGGAGAGCGGCGTTCATGTAATAAACGGAGTTCAGGATTGACAAGGATTTTTTGAATTCGGGGTGTGGTAGGGAGTCAATTAAGACAAATTGATTACAGTTGGATGATTTTTGTTTCAGGGTGGATTTAATGAGTGGGGTTGTGTGAATCGGGTGAGGACTTTCTAACGATGCACGGTGATTTCCATGCAGGACTTCACTTTGGGGCGGGCACTCGGTGAGCCTCCTCTTCCTGCACTTCAATCAACTGCTGGAATAAACGAGCTTCATGCAAAAACAGCGCATTATTTTATATAATCTCTATAAATAAAGAAGACATTCTGGATTTTCCACCTTCTCATATGAGGTTTTAGTGGAACAACTTCAGGAAAAGCTATTCATTATTAAAGGATAAAATTGATATAAGAAGTTCATTTCGGATTTATTATCGAAAGGTTCGATAAGCCAATTTATTTTATCGAAACGACCTTCTTATTATCTATAAAGCGCTATTATTATCGGTAAAACGTTATTATTATCGTTACATCCAGTTTCCATCAAACCTCCTCCGTTAATCAATGGTGATCAACCCTTCAAAACAAAAATCCGGCGAACCACCGCCGGATCTGCAAATCACCATTTCCTTATACCTGCTGCCGATCAAGGATTTCCTTTAAAACAATCGCATGGTTATACTCTTCATCCTTCGCTCCGTAAATCAAGCTGACATCCTTCTTTTCTTCCTTCACGATCCTCTTCAGCTCTTCCAGGGCTTCTTGTTTGTCCTCATCATTATGAAGTTCGTCCTTGTATTTCTCTTTAAACTCATCAAACTTATCCGGGTCGTGGTCAAACCATTTTCGCAAATCGGGAGAAGGGGCCGCCTGTTTCATCCAGTGGTCGACCGCGAGTTCCTCTTTTGATTTTCCCCGCGGCCACAGTCTGTCAACGAGTATGCGGACTCCGTCACCGTCGGATTTTTCTTTGTATGCACGTTTGATTTTAACCGGCATTTCCATCACTCCTTTTCAGTATTTATACCCATTGGCCCCGGTTCATAACAATTTCTGCATTTAAACTGCATACTCCCTGGGTATACAAATGACATAGACTAGAAATTCTAATAAAGAGGTGGAAAAATGTCTGATTCGAATTATAAAAAAGACAGCATCACCCTGACCGGGGCAGTCGGTCTCGGCACCGGGGTGATGATCAGTGCAGGGATCTTCGCCCTGCTCGGGCAGGTGGCAGAGCTTTCCGGCGCCTGGTTCCCGATAATATTTATTGCCGGGGGAATTGTGACCGGCTTCAGTGCTTATTCCTATGTAAAAATGAGTAATCAATATCCCTCTGCCGGCGGGATCGGGATGTATTTGGTCAAGGCGTACGGAAAGGGGACGCTGACCGCATCCGCCGCGCTGCTGATGGCCTTTTCGATGGTCATCAACCAGAGTCTCGTGGCAAGGACATTCGGCACCTACACCCTTCAGCTGGTGGATGGAAAGCAGTCCGATTACCTCATTCCCTTATTGGGGGTCGGCTTATTGACGTTTGCCTTTCTGGTGAATATATCAGGAAACAGCTTCATCCAGACCTTCACGGGCATCGCTTCCCTTATTAAAATTGCAGGACTGGCCGTTTTCGCGATTGCCGGTTTATGGGTGGCCGGATTTGCTTTTGAACCTGCCGAAGGGGGAGCGAATCCGCCAGACCCTTCAATGGCAAGTTATATCGCTGCAGTGGCACTGACCATCCTCTCATTTAAAGGGTTCACCACAATCACCAACAGTGGTTCTGAAATCAAGAAGCCCAAGAAGAATGTAGGAAGAGCGATTACGATTTCCATCTTAATCAGTCTGGTCGTTTACCTGCTGCTCGCATGGGCTGTTTCGAGCAATCTTTCCTTAACCGAAATCATCAAAGCGAAGGATTATTCCCTTGCTGAAGCAGCCAGGCCGGCATTCGGCGATATGGGGCTGTGGTTTACGGTCGTTATCGCAATTATCGCGACGATCACCGGTATCATCGCCAGTGTATTCGCGGTTTCCCGCATGCTTGCCATGCTGACGGATATGAAATTGATTCCCCATAAACATTTCGGCATGCCTGGATCAATCCAAAAGCACACGCTGGTCTACACAATTGTAGCTGCGATGCTTCTGACGATCTTCTTTGATTTAAGCAGGATTGCATCCATGGGGGCGATCCTTTATCTAGTCATGGATATGATGGTCCACTGGGGCGTGTTCAAGCATCTCAGAAACAAAGTAAAGGCCAATCCAGCCGTTGTCCTGACCGCCCTCGTGCTCGATGCCATCGTCCTGGCAGCCTTCATATGGGTAAAAGTTCAATCAGATTTGCTCGTTGTCGGTGTCTCCATCGTCTTTATGATCCTGATTTTTGTGGGAGAATACTTTTTCCTGAAGGATCGTGACCCCGAAGTAGATTCCGATATGGACCACGACCATTAAAAAAAGGCCCGTCCTTCACCACTTCAGAGCAGTGAGGGACGGGCCTTCCATGTTGATTTATCTATTTGTTCATCTGCGAAAGAAAGTCGCCGAGCAGGTCTTCCATGCTTTCTTCCTTCGGCTCTTCATCCTCTTCCGGCTGTCGTGATTTCATGGCACTTTCCCAATCAAAGCCGTCGAGGTCTTCATCAGTGGAATGAGATCTCTCTTCCACTTCCGGCTCCTGTCCATCCTCCCCGATGACCGAATCAAGCGACCATTCACGGGAAGAATCCTGGCTTGCAGCCGTTTCCTCCTGTTGATGGAACAGCACGTCATCCACATCCATTGCATTGCTGTTGAGAGGGGTAAGCAGGGAAGCGGTCCTGACAGGATTCGTCAATAACTGATAGACGATGCTGCCGAGCAGTGCCTCCGAGTGTTCATGCTTCAGCCAGTCGCGCTGGGATTTGTCCAGTGCCCTCGGCAGCGGGATGGTAATCGCTTCCCGCTGCTTCGAGACAGACTCATTGATCCCGTTTACGACAAGTTCTGCAATCTTACTCGAGAAATTCCGCTTCTCTGTTTCCTTGAGCTTCTGCAAATGCTTCAAAATATGATCCGGCGTATCGGAGGGAAGGCGGAACGTGATCGGCTGCCCCCTTGACATCCCCTTTTCTTTCATAAAATCACCCTATTTGGTTTTCGCTAACTTTTTCTCGTCTTCTTTCTTTTGGTTCTGCTGTTGATTCTTTCTTGAGAAATCAGCGATTAGTTTGTAATACGCATTGGCCATCATCCAGATGCTTTCATTTTCGTCTTCAAAGAAGTCGATGTTATAGCCGTCCAGATTGTTATTGAGCGTCTTGATATATTCCTTAAGAACGCTGGATCCGCCGCCGATGAAGTAGCAGATTTCCGTCTGGGAATTCTTCTGCCACATATTGCGGAGGTGACGGTACTGTTTCTTCGCAAGCTCGACAAGGATGCGGTCGACAATCTCATGAACGCTTGTACGGCTTCCCTTGACCATGATGTGATTGCGGTCATTTTTCTTCGTGATGATTTCCACAACATCACGGCGGCTGTCGAGCTCGATGCCGTATTTCGAACGGATTTCTTCACGGATCAATTCAAGTGACTCAGACACACCAAGATTGAAGCCCTGTGCTTTGTCATCATCCACTTTACGGTTCTTGATCACAGCGATATCAGTGGAAAGGCCGCCGATATCCTGGATGAGGATGCGCTTATCGATCAGATCCTTATTGATGATATTGCCGTTATTGTCCATCACAAGATTGATGAATGCCGCGAATCCTTCAGGATACACCTTCACTTCATCAAACTTGATATTCACCTTGATGCCCTGGTGGCGCGGTGTCACAAGGAATTCAACCTGATGGACAGATCCAAGCAGCTTCGAACGGTAGCCGACGTCTTTTCCTTCTTTTACTTCACGAAGGGGAAGACCCGTACCAAGTGTGTAATTTGCTTCTATGACATTATTATTCTTTTTGAATAGTGAATCCTGCTCAGCAGCATCAAGTGCCAATGAAGCAAACAGCATAACCAATGTTTGATCTTCTTCCGATTTACTGCTCCCCGGATCCAATTCAGTTGAGTTGTTGCTCTTCGTTGCCAGATTACCGACACGGTAAATTGCGTTATTATCCTGCAGGGCAGGGGAGTGGACGCGGATATGTATGCCATCTAGAGGGTCTTGCTTGTCCAGTTCCTCGATCCCGATAATCGGACGATCTTCAATGTCCCTGGCAATTACATTGGGGATATTCAGTTCACTGTCTAATTTTCCAAAAATACCTTTAAGGGAATCATTACCTACATCAATTGCAGCAATTCGAGAGTTCGTCAAAAAAATCATCCTTTCATATAGAAGTAAAAATTTATGAAAAATTTAAACTCTTAATCAAAGATTAAATCACTTCCGGCCTCCGGTCAATCCTACTTTCAACTCTATCACACAACTGTAATGTTCGACCTATTTGTATACATTTATGTATCGTTGTACACAATACTGTACACATACTGATATATCAACATGTGTACGCATTTGTACACTTGTATACATCTTTGTCTACAATTGTGTACGAAAACGTATACAAGTATACATATTTGTAAACAACCATTATTTGGCTAAAATATAGGACAATGAGATTCTATTAAACTACCATTTTTCATGTTGTAAAATTTGGAATCTGTGTAGAAATCGGCTGTTTATGAAAAAGCAAACGGGGAAATAGGTCTGAAAGAAAACAAATGAGTGAAAAACAGAGGATCAAATCAAGGGAATAAAATAAATAGATGAGGATGATGAGCAATGAATGGACGATTAAATTATTTTCCAACGGATTATGAACAATCGAGGAACACATTCCGCAAGCACTTTCAAAAAATCAAAGAAAGGTGGCCGGATGCGGAACTGACGACAACTTCAATAGGGAAAGAAGAAGACAATACCATCGATATGATTGCTGCCGATGCGAAAGAAACAAATCAGCAGGTATTATTCTTCACGTCAGGTGAACATGGAATAGAAGGCTATGCAGGTGCTGCCATGATCCATCTGTTTACAGAAGAATACTTGGACCGCGTGGACCCGAATACGACGGGCATCTGTTTTATACATGCCCTTAACCCTTGGGGGATGAGAAATTTCAGGCGGGTGACCGAAAATAATGTCGATTTGAATCGAAATTACTTGTATAACCGTTCTTCAGTGCCTGAAGATGTGAATGAGTATTACGAAAGAGAAAGTGAGTTATTCCTTCCCCACGGGAAGATCAAGGACTTATCAAAAGAAAAGATGAAACTGCAGGCGCAGCTGGTCAAGGCCCTTGCCGAAGAAGGCTACAGCGCCATCAAGGAAGCAAAAGGGATGGGGCAGTTCCAGTTTGAGCGCGGGGTTTATTATGGTGGCGAAAAAGAGGAAGAAACGGCCGTATTCCTGAAAAAGATACAAAACAAACTATTATCCGACTATTCACGTGTCATCCATATGGACTGGCATACAGCACTTGGCCCGTCCAATGAGATCACAATGGTTGTTTCCTCGGAAGATAAGCGGGAAGAAGAGGAACTAAAAACAAAATTCGACCTGCGCAACATCCAAAAATTTACACCTGAAAAAGTAAAAGGCGATTCCACCAACCACTTTCACAAACTGAAGAACGAGCAGTACCCTTCCACCTATTTATTTTCCGCCCTATTCGAATTCGGTACATTCGGTACAGGGAAGAAAGCGGAACTCAGGGAATTCATGACCATCGTCCTTGAGAACCGCCTTTACTGGGAAGGCGCTGAAAAGCAGGAGGACCGGGAATGGATCCTCTCTGAGTTCAGGGAAATGTTCTATCCCCTGGACGATGACTGGAAGAAGTCCGTCCTTGCTGAAGGAAGACTTGGCATGGAAGCTGTACTGGGCGAAGAAGGAATTTTAACCTCAACCTGAATACTAAACTTATCCTGAAACCAATCTGCAAAAGCTCCCTCGGCAGGCATACACCGGCGGGAGCTTTTTTCAGTGACCTGACCATTCCCTCTTGTCACTCTTACGCTGACTTCCTTTGCTTCCTCCCCTCTTCCACTTCCCAATTCACCAGTTTTTCAAGCACGATTGATACAAGAACCCCGACGATGAATCCATTGGAGACAATCGGCTGGACGAAAATGGGCAGGCTTGTGAATAAAGCCGGGTCCATGTTCATGATGGATACCCCGATGAGCACAGGGGCCGCGATCCGATAAATCGTCACAGAATCGAACACGGTTCCCCGCAGGCTCTTGAGTGACGTGCCGAACAGCTGCAGATAGGCGGTGAACAGGACAGCGTTTCCTACTGTGACGGGCAGAGTGGCCAGTACGCCCCCCAGGAACGGTACGATTCCCAAAAGGGACATAAGGGCACCCCCGATGAGAAACGGCCTTATTTGGAGGATCCTCGTGCTTTCCAGGAAGCCGATCGACGAAGCGAAAGGGGCATAGGAAACCAGTCCGGACAGCGCCCCGACGATCGAGTAGATGCCGGACAATAAATATGAGCTCGTATACCGCTTACCGCCGGGCTTTTCACCGTAGAGCTGTGCTGCAGCCTGAACGGATGCCAGCGTATTGCTGAGGTTCATCAAGCTTGCCAGGAACGTGATGAAAATGATGCCCATATTCAGATTGGGCGCACCAAATGGGAACAAAATAAAAAAAGAACTCCCCGCTGCCGCACTCGCCGACGTATCTGAGGGAAACAAAAGGAGATAGCCGACCCAGCCCGCTACCATCCCGATCAGGATCGAAAAATTGCTTAGGAGCGGCGTCCCTTTTATTTTCAACAAACTGACCAGCACGGCAACCGATATGGAAAATAGACTTGCAGGCAGGATCAATTCACCCTCTTCGGAAATGCTCAACATCCCTTTAAAAAAGATCAGGATCAGCTGAAAGGTCAGCAGGAATAGATAGACGCTCATGACCATCGGCGTAAAAATCCGCGGTATCAGAGACAGCAGCCCAAGTGCCCACAGCACAATGACCGCTGCCCCGGCCAGGAGCATGCCGGTTGCGATCCCGCCCCCGACAGAAGGGAGACTCATCCCGAGGGCCGGTGCGGCGGCGCAAAGATTGAGCACGACTCCCCACATGACCCCTGAATGTCCCTCCATCAGCGGATATCTATGTCCGATCAGCCCTTGCAGCATACAGGCAATCCCTGTGAAAATGAGGGAACTCCGGAGGATGACGGCGATTTCATGGGAAGGCAGCTCGAATGCCATCCCGACTGAAATCGGCACGACCACTGTATTGGCAAAAATAAAAAACAGCCATTGGACGGCTGAAAAAGCCGTTTCGGCAGTTGATAACTTTTTCATATAAAGCCCTCCTGAACCTCTTACTCTAAGAAATACTTATTATAATAAGTATTCTACGAAACCCTCCGGAATCCTATTTAGACTCACTAACTTTTCAAAATCATCCAGAAAAAACTGGCCCGCACATAATAAAAAGACACCCGAAATTCTCCGAGGTGTCTCCCTGTTAAGTCTGAGGCGGCTCTTCCATCCATCCGTGCTTGATCATGATCTTCGCTCCGTCATGGGCGTATGCGAAGATATCCTGCATGATGATGACCATTTTTGCAGGAAGGTCATTCCGGAGGCTGAATGCCGTCCCGATTGAACCGCTTCCTACCGAAAAGCTGCAGAACAGGCTCACACAGTACATCATCAATTTATCCGAAAACGGCGCTGTGGTGGATTCCGTCACGTTGCCATTGGACGCGATGGGAACCTGAAGCTTGCTTTCAAGCATCTTTTTACTCAGGTCATGAACGATATCCTTGGCGATTTGGCTGCCTCTTTCAAAAAATTTGCGCGCGTCTTTCTCATGTGCGACCTGTGCAAACCCATCGATCATGATGCTCCCCCCCACATTCGCTTCCACCCCATGATACAAATTGGCCACTTCCACCATGTTCAAGTGTCTGGATTTCGACATAGGGGTGATACCGCCTAAATAACTTGTATCTTTTATGAATCCAACCGATTTTGGCATCGGAACGAACGGTGGGCGTGTAAGCTGCCCTTTTTCCAGGAGATAGTTTGTGCAGATGGCATAATACTTCTGGGTGATGGCGGTCAGTGTCTGGAACAACTCGATCACGTCTTCACGGTAGGACATCGTGATACTCAGCGTATGCATCCCCATACTGATTTCCTTGATCATCCGGACAAGCGTGATATCGAACCCATTTTCATAAAGCTTTGGGGCGTCAAGATGAACGTCCTCCTCCGTAAAGCCGATCGGCACCGAAGCACCTTCCTCTTGAAACATCGCCTTTATTTTATGAGGGTATACATTGGTTTCTTCGTACAGATCTTTCATGATCGTTTTTGCCTGGGCATCGTCTGCATGTTTGATCAGATATTCAAGCATCCTTAGGAACATCGTCTTTTGCTGGTATGTAGTCCACAAGACAGCTATTTCTGACGAAGATAAAGCTGGTTTGTCGGGCATGGTCTTTTTCCTCCATACAATTTATCGTGGTGCTGCCGGTTAATAGTAGTATGGACCTTATGGAAAATGTCATTCATCTTTGGCATATGACACAATTAAAAAACTCCCGCCTGCAGCAGACGGGAGGATTGATGGAATTATTGGGCAGTATAACCGCCGTCGATGACGATTGCCTGGCCGGTCACACTCTTTGCTTTTTCACTGGAAAGGAACATTGCGTAGTCGGCAATTTCGCTGACATCCAGAAGGCGCTGCTGAGGAACAAGCGGGTAGATGACTTCTTCCAATACTTTTTCCAAAGGCACCCCTCTTGTTTCTGAGATATCCTTCAGTTGTCCACGTACAAGCGGGGTATCTACATAACCCGGGCAAAGGGCATTTACTGTCACTCCGTGCGCCGCGCTTTCAAGGGCAGCGACCTTCGTCAGACCGATCACCCCGTGCTTCGCGCTGTTATAAGCCGCTTTGCCGGCAAAGCCGCATTCGTATACCACATTCATGTATAACGAGTGCTGCAACTGTCGGTTGGTGTCGAAAAATCACCAGTTCGCTCATAAATCTGAGATTTCGCTCTTTTATTGAAAATTTCGCCCTTAAACTAAGAGACTTCGCTCTTAAATCAAAAATCCCGCCCATAAATCCGGCCGGATACCCCCGGCCCCGCTCCAAAACCCCATAAAAACACCCGCAAACAAGCGCAAGCCACGGCGGGAGACAAGCTTTCTTCCCACAAACCACAAAAAAGCCCACTTCATCATCCAAAGTGAGCTTCAACGCAACCATATATCCAACTCAATCACCCGCTCACCAATCAAAGCGAGCTCAACCCGACCACGATCTCTTTCTTCGTCTCATCATCCACATAGTGCTTCTGTCCGAAAACCTTATGCTTCTTCGATCGGATCGTCGGCAGGATCTCACGGTACAGATAGGCTGCACCCTTCACCGGAATACGGGAAGAAAGGGGATATTCCTGCATCGTTTTGAACGCTTCCCCGTACAGGGACTCGGCGTGTGCAGCAAGCTCTTCCCAGAGGCTGATGAAGGAGTCATCGACGACGCCTGCCCTCAACATACATTCCGTCACGCCGTGCTTCCTCATCAGCTCCTGAGGAAGATATATCCGGTCGCGGTCCAGGTCCTCGCTGATATCCCGCAGGATATTCGTGAGCTGCATGGCAAGTCCGAGCGAGATACCACCATCCTTCAGCACATCCGTCTTACCCGGAGCAAGGATCGGCAGCAGCATCAGACCGACCGTGCTTGCGACATGATAGGAGTAGTCCAGCAGGTCATCAAGCGTTTCATAGCGATTGATCGTCAAATCCATCTCCTGACCCTTGATGAGGTCATGGAAAGCCCGGGCGTCCATCTCGTAGCGGCCGAATGCATCATCGAGGGCAAGCCACGACGGATTCTCCGCATCATACTCCCCTTTTAAAAACTGATCGAATTCCGCTTTGAACAGGACCAGTTCCGCTTCCGGGTTCCTGCCTTCGTCCACGATGTCGTCGACCCTGCGACAGAAGGAATAGACGGCCCACACGGCGTTACGTTCATCTTTCGGCAGCAGGGAAAAGGCTTTGTAAAAGGTTTTGCTATGATGCTTTATAACGTCTTCACATTGTTTATACGCTTCTTTTACACTACACATGAACATTCACTCCTTTTATCGCGGGATCTTTCTGATCGCTTAAAAGCTGATCGGCCATCAGTTTCGCACCCTGCATGACAAGCGGGATGCCGCCGCCCGGGTGAATCGATGCGCCGACTGCGTAAAGATTGTCGATATGATACGGCTTGACCTGGGGCCTGAATACGCCGGACTGGAAGAGGGTCGGTGCGACTCCGAAGCTTCCGCCCTTATGGAGACCGAATCTCTCTGCATCAAGCGGCGTCCGGATTTCCATCCATTCGACCGCATCGCGCAGGCCCGGAAAGGCCCTTTCTTCTAGACGGTCGATAAGCCCGTCGATCCACTCCTGCTGACTTTCCCAGTCGATATCCGTACCCGATGGAACCGGGACAAGTGCGTAGAGGACGCCTTTCCCCTCAGGTGCCAGGCTGTCATCGATCTTCGACGGATGGAATGTGTAAATCGCCGGAT
Organism: Rossellomorea oryzaecorticis; assembly: GCF_045897515.1. NCBI lineage: Bacteria > Bacillati > Bacillota > Bacilli > Caryophanales > Bacillaceae > Rossellomorea > Rossellomorea oryzaecorticis. The sequence goes on from NZ_JBJOSA010000008.1 coordinate 51,315, forward strand.
CATCCGGGATTTTTTTGTCATCGAACACATCCTTCATATGACGGGAAAAATCCTCTCCCATGAGATAGTGATGGACGTTCGCGTCTTCATATACTTTATTCAGTCCAAAATAGAGGAGAACGCAGCCGGATGAAGGGTCGTATTTCCTCGTCTGCTTCCGCTTCACCAGCGGATCGACAGCCGGGAAGTCCCCATTGAAAACAACAGAATCATAGGACATGGTACCGCCCTCGGTCCGAATGCCCGTCACCCTGCTGCCCTCTTTTAGAATCTCTTTGATTTCACTGTTCAGATGGATGGTCACATTCCGCCTCCGCAGCACTTCTTCAAGGATCGGAACGAGGCTTGCATATCCGCCTTTCAGGTAGTGGATGCCGAATTGGTGTTCAGCAAAGGATACCAGTGAATACATCGCAGGCGACTTGAACGGGTTCCCGCCGATGTAAAGGGACTGGAGGGCGTAGACCGCCTGCAGCCGTTCGTCCCTGAAATAGCGGGACATCAAGGAATGGATGGATTGATAGGGTTTCAGTTTCAAAAGCTTCTTGAGGTTGGCCGGTTTCCAGAAATCGAGCGGATTCACGAATGACTCCTCAAGGAATGCTTCCCTTCCGATTTCGAACCGTTCATTTCCTTCTTGTAAAAATCGAAGATATCCATCAATCTCGCCAGGAAATACCCGCTCCACTTCTTCAAGATGCCGCTCGTGATCGGGGTATTTCGTGAACGAGAGACCGTCGGGAAACTCGAGGGAATAGAACGGATCACATGGGATCAGTTCGTATCGGTCCCGGGAAATACCCGCTTCTTCCAGCAGGGCACGGAACATGTCGGGAAGGAGGACGATCGTCGGTCCCTGGTCGATCCGGAAACCGTCGCGTTCAACGAACGTCAATCTGCCCCCGAGATAGGATTCTTTTTCATAAAGGGTCACGTCCACACCCTGTTTCGATAAGAGCAGGGCGCTCATCAGACCGCCGACGCCGCCTCCGATTATGGCTGTATTCATTTACAATCCCTCCACAACGGGAAGAGGCGATACAGGGATCGAATCCTGCATATCCTGTTCCAGGATGCCGTTGGCTGTGATCCGGGCCGATTCAAGGATGGTCGGCAGTCCGCTGCCCGGATGGGTCCCGCCGCCGACGAGCCAGCAGCACTCCAGTTCTTCAAAGCGGTTATGAGGCCTGAACACCATCATCTGCGACAGCTGATGCCCCAGATTGAATGTGGCTCCCTGATAGACAAATAAATCTTGTTCCCAGTTCTTTGGCGTGATCATTTTCTCCACCTCTATGTGAGCTTCAAGATTTTTGATTCCAGTCTTTTCTTCTACCGTCTTCAGGATGAGTTCACGGAATGTATCTTTTTCCCGTTCCCAGTCGATGCCGCTGAAGTTATTCGGCACCGGCGCCAGTATATAGAGTGCGGACTTCCCTTCAGGCGCAAGTGTCGGGTCGGTCACGCTTGCATTTTGGATGTAAAGGGAGGAATCTTCAGACAGGATTTTCTCCTTCGTGATTTCCTCGACGTTCTTTTTGTAGTCTTTTGAAAAAGCGATCGTATGATGGGGCAGCTCTTCATAAATCGTGTCGAGACCAAGATACAGCATGAAGGTCGAGCACGAATATTTCTTCTTCGCGAGCTTTTTAGGCGAGTACTTCTTCAGCTGCTTCCCCTCGACGAGTTTTGTCATCGCATGGGCGAAATCGCTGTTGATGATGACCTCATCCGCCTCCACGCTCCGGCCGTCTTCAAGGTGGACGCCCTTTACCTTTTTCCCTTCGATCCACAGGCTCTTCACCCCACAGCCGGTGTGGATCTTGCCCCCGTGTTCCTCCGTCACACGCGCCATCGCCTTTGAAAGCTGATTCACGCCGCCGATCGGGTGGAAGACACCATAGGCATGTTCCATATAGGAGAGGATCGAGAAGGCACCGGGGCATTCCCACGGTGACATGCCGAGATATTTTGACTGGAATGTGAAGGCGAGCTTCAGTTCCTCTTCGGTAAAATAACGCGACAGCACATCGTAGAGGGAGCGTCCGAGTTCAAGTTCCGGGAGTGCCTGGAGCACCTTGGGCTGAAAGTAATGCATGAAGCGGTCCATCTTCGACTGCAGGACCGGAGAGAGCGCCTCCATCTTCTTCGCGGTTTCCTTCATGAAGCGTTCATACCCTTCGCCGTTGCCAGGATAATGGGTTTCGATTTCCTGTTTCATGCGCTCCCGGTCCCGTGACATGACGACTCTGCGGTTATCGAAGATCAATTCGTACATGGACTTGAGTTCGACCGCCTCCATGTAATCCGCCGCTTTCCGGTCCGCAGCGGAGAATAATTCTTCGACAATATGAAACATTGAAAGAAACGTCGGTCCCATATCGAACTTGAAATCTCCCAGCCGGATCTCGGCATTGCGGCCGCCGACATACTCCTGCTTTTCAAACACATTCACATCATATCCCCTGGCTGACAGAAGCATTGAAGCCGCCAAGCCGCCGGGACCTGCGCCAACAACGATGATCCGCTTTTTCATTCACAAGACCTCCCAGTCGTACAAAAGTTATACAATCATTATACATAGGTTGAAATTCAATTGCCACTCATAACCTCCTGCAAAATGTGCAAAGAGAGGTAAAACCTTGTGAAAAAGGCGTTATACCAGTAAAAAACTGCTAATTAATTTTTATAAACTTCCGCCATCGACCTCGTTCTCTCCAGCGTTTATCGTCCTTCCTTAATACGTTAATACGATAAAGCACCTGTCTTAAAAAAACCTGACCGGGCTTTCGGTGATCGGTCAGGTTTTCTCATCAAAATATCGTTTTCATCTCACGGATGACCCTCGAAACCTCAAAGTCATCTTTCATCGCTTCGATCGGCCACCACTTTACTTCTTGCAGCATTTGTTCATCCATTGCACATTCGGGATCAATCCCGAGCTGCAGGACATCGGCACCCGTGATGTCAGCAGAAAAAACGCGGCTTTCTCCCATGCTGTAATCGTAGCTGAACAAGTGTCTTCCTGCCTTCACGGTAAGGTTTGTCTCTTCCTTCACTTCCCTCACAACAGCCTCTTCAAAGCTTTCTCCTTCTTCCAGACCGCCGCCGGGAAGCGACCACCAAACCCTGCCGTCCCGCTGCATTTTCACCATGAGGATGTGATTGTCTTTGATGATGGCGGCGCTCGCCCTTGCGCGGTTTTGCTTGATGAGATCTTCGCACATCATGCCATAGACTTCCTCAATTGTATAATTCTCCGCGCACCTCAATCTTTCCTCCGCCACCCAATCCCTTGCGAGGCGGATTGCCCTGGGATAATCTTCCTCCATCCCTTTATGAACCGGATGTGCCTTTGGGTCATCAACCGAGAAATCATAATAATATCCGAGCAGGATCGCAAGGTATTCAAGCGGCGGGTACGGTCCCTCTACCTTGATTGGCTTTCGGCTCAAATAAGGCGTCGAATCCTTGAGGTTCGTGCTCCCCCCATATTTATCTTTTGCCGCGAACTTCAGATTGCGGATCCCGCTCATATAGAAGGCACCGAAACAGAGCGGACAAGGTTCAAGCGTTGAATACAAGGTGTACTCGTTTACGTCAGTATGTATTCGATTATCAAGTTCCAGTAGGGCATTCACTTCAGCATGGGCAATCTCATTATAGAAAACGGATGAACCCGACGTCTGCTTCTTCGTCGAGCTTTTCCCTCTCGAAACGATTTCCCCTTTTTCATTCACCACAATGGCCCCGATCGGCCTCGAACCCTCCAGAAAAGACTCCCATGCCGTCTCGAAGGATTGCTGCCACAAGTAAGGTATTTCCGACCATTTCATTTCCCCCAGCCCCTTTTTTATTCTATCTTACCATAATGATTAGAATTTTTTGGTAAAAGAAAAAGGATGAACTTCACACAATTCATCCTAATCCGTTTTATTCTTTTGTTTATTCTTATTGATCGACCTTTTTCTGATGTACAGCCACATCACAATGTATGTGGCAAACAGCAAAAGTAAAAAGACCGGCACGGAAAAAATGTCTTGTATCAGCATATCAGCACACCCCTGTTTATTTTAAACTTTCCATAGGGAACGGGAACAACAGATAAAATACAATCGCAAGAAGGATTGACACGCCGATGGCCCGCAGTGGATTCCGGTAATGCAAATACAGTACACTGAACAATACAAGGTTCAGCGGGATGTTCCACCAGCCGTTCCAGCCGTGGTCGTATACAAACATGCCCTTATGAGAGAAAAGGAACTCAATGACTGTATAGAAAGCGGTCCATATCAAAATATAGATAATCTGTCCGCTTCTTTTCACAGGGAATCTCTGAAGATAAATGATCAGTCCAACAGGACAGATAAAAAAAGTGAACGCAAAATTGATGATTGTGTGATTCAGCCATTCGGCCGTCACGCCCCTGAAAGCCCAGAGGGTATGATTGAAATAAAAATAGTTATAAAGAAAGTTGATCAGCATGAAAAACAACAGCGTCGGATACTGTTTCCGCCACTGTGACCAGTCGACGAATTTATACGCGAACAGGATCCACACCACGATTACAAGCAGCAAATACATCAGCACACACCTACTTATCATTACTACCAACATGATTGACTGGTTTTTTATCTTTTATACTTTTACTATTAAAATGAAGCATTTACGAGGAGGAATCTTTATGAAAATCGCCATCATCGGCCTGGGGGATATCGCAAAAAAAGCATACCTGCCTGTCCTGTCGGAAAAAGAAGGAATCGAACTTGTCCTCTGTACACGGAACGCTGACACGCTGGACAAGCTCTCAAACAAGTACCGGATTGAGGAAAAAGTCCAGTCGGTGGACGACCTATTCGACAGGGAGATCGACGCCGCTTTTATCAGCACGGCAACGGAAGCCCATTTTGAAATGGCGGAGAAGCTTCTTCAAAACGGGATCCATGTGTACATAGACAAACCGATTTCCATGACGTTAGAGGAAACCGAAAGGATCGTGGGGCTTGCAAAGGAACAGAACAAAATTGCGATGGTCGGCTTCAACCGCCGCTTCATCCCGCGTGTGAACGAGCTGAAAGACCACGGTAAACCAAGCTTGATCCTGATGCAGAAGAACCGGTTCTCCTTCCCAGAACAAGTCAGGAGATTCGTGGTGGAAGACTTCATCCACGTCATCGACACGCTCCGCTTCCTGATGGATACGGACGTCCGCGATGTCAAAGTCGAATACCTGAAAGACGGCGGACAGCTCCATCACCTCGTCGTTCAGCTGCTCGGCGACGGCTGCACGGCCATCGGCATCATGAACCGGAACGGCGGCGTGACCGAAGAAACGATCGAATACCATACCGGCCACCACAAATATGTCGTCGACAGCCTCGTTGAAACGACACATTACCATAACAAAGAAACGAGCATCACGAAGTTCGGCGACTGGGAACCGACCCTGTATAAGCGCGGATTCTACCAGCTGTGCGACCACTTCCTGGAGTGCGTGTCTAAAGGGGAAACGCCGGACCCGTCAATCAACGATTCACTCGTCACGCATGAGATCTGTGAGCGGATTGTGAAATCCATCGACGAACAAGCTTAAAACGTATAAAAAGTGTCTGCGAACGATCGCAGACACTTTTTTTATAAATGATGTTCAGCTCTCCGGCATGATCCAGACAATCTCACAAATGCGCACAAAGAAGGTGGAATCGTGCTCCTGGACCACGGCATGGTCAGGCTTTGCATCAATCAACGTACCGCTTACAGATCCCCGTGACGTGTCAATGACCACCCTCTTCCCGATCAGGCTTTTTAACGCAGCGTAAACATAAGGCTCCACAACGACCACCTGCATCGGTCCGTTCGAAGCTGCCTGCGGGTTATTCCGATATGGATACATGCTGTACATACATCTACCTCCAAGCTGATTAGTTTCACCTCTTAAAGGTATGTACCTGGGAGCATGGACCATTCCAGTACGTTTGCTCCCCTGCCCTTTGTATTAGTATTGGACTTCGGCGGACGGGTCCGGGGGAGGGTGCAGGCGGTTTGCATAGCCAAAATCATTGTGTTATCCGGCTTTTTCAATTTGATTGTATTCCATTAAATTCGATAATAAATGGCTGGAATCGTTGATATCGCACCGTTTATGAAAATAGCCTCAACGGAATAGATAATAAATTGTCTGTTTTCGATCATAAATCTTGAAATATTGATAATAAAACTTTCATTTTTGATAATATCCTGTCCCTGCCCCCTTTCAAAACCTATTCAAAACCCAAAAACGATGCTTTAGAACGGGTATCCCCCCTTAAAATAGTCAAAAGGTCACCAAACAAGCCCAATTCCCACCTGAAAACGATCGAAAATCCAAGAAAACGGACAATTCGCCCTCCCCGCATCTCCACGACTACAGCCCCGTCCGCCAAAACACGGTTGCGTCCGTCCTCCGAAAACGTTTACCATGGTAAAGTGCTAATATTCTAAATTTTACACACATATCTGCTGCCGGGGTCCAATCCATACCATAAAAATCTCTTTTCAAATCATGGATTCCATTGAGAGCAGCACATCCAAAAGAGCGTACATAAAAATGCGGACGCTTACACTCACATCAAGAAAGGAGCAGCACTATGTCATTAGAAGTGAACACAACCACTCCAAAAGCACCAACATCCTTTAAAAAACGGGCCGCCCTGATCGGTCCGGGATTCGTGGCCGCAGCCACAGGGGTCGGGACGGGGGATCTGGTCGCCGCCCTGGTCGCTGGGGCCAGTTTCGGTCTCGTATTTGTCTGGGCAATCGTCGTCGGGTCGATCCTCAAGCATTTCCTTAACGAAGGGGTCGGGCGCTGGCATCTCGCCACCGGGAAAACGATCCTCGAAGGCTGGCAGGAGATGGGGAAATGGGCGACCGGCTACTTTGGCGTATATGCCGTCATCTGGGGGTTCGTCTACGGTGCGGCGGCCGCTTCTGCCTGTGCCCTTGCCATGACGTCGATGTTTCCGATCATGCCGTTCTGGGCGTGGGCCGTCATCCATGCAATCGCCGGCTTCCTCCTCGTATGGACGGGCCGCTATCTACTGTTCGAAAAAGTCATGATGGTTCTGATCGGCATCATGTTCGTGACAGTCGTCGGATCTGCCCTCTTGTTCCTGCCGAATCTCGGTGATTTCCTGACAGGCTTCGTGCCGAGAATCCCCGACGGTTCATTCCTGCTTGCCCTCGGACTCGTGGGGGGTGTCGGCGGTACGATCACGATGACATCGTACGGCTACTGGCTGAAGGAGAAAGGGTGGAGCGGAAAGGAATGGATCCCGACGATGCGTCTGGATTCGAAGGCCGCATACACGATGACGGCCATCTTCACGCTCGCCCTATTGATCGTCGGGAGCCAATTTTTATATGGGACGGGCATTGAAATCGAAGGAGAGCAGGGCCTGATCAAATTGACGGGGCTTCTCGGCGAGAAATACGGGGCGTTCATCTCATGGATGTTCCTGATCGGTTTCTGGTCGGCCGCGTTCTCTTCCCTGCTCGGTGTTTGGAACGGGGTCCCTTATCTGTTCGCGGATTTTGTACGGGTTGTGAAAAAAAGGACGGACCGCCCTGTCACGGAAAAGGACCCGGCCTACCGCCTGTTCCTGGCGTGGCTCACATTTCCGCCTATGATTCTGCTATTCTTCGGAAAACCGGTCCAGCTTATCATTCTATACGGGGCACTCGGGGCGCTGTTCATGCCGTTCCTGTCATTCAGCCTGATGTGGCTGCTGAACTCGAAGAAGGTGGACAAGGACTACAGGAACAGTCTTATGGCCAACTTCGTCTTTGCAGCCTGCATCCTGCTCTTTGCCATCCTGGCCGTGACGAAATTGATCTCCATTTTTTAAAAATGGCTGTTTTCTAAAAGATTGTTGCTTTGCGTAAATAGGCTTGCAGCTTGAATAGTGCTTGTGGACGTGCTCTTTTCGAACTCAAGTATAAACAACAGACGAATTAACAAGCCGAAAATACCCAAGTTCCGGTATTTTCTGGTGTGCAAAGCAACAAAGTATGCGAAAAGAGCCTTAAAAATAAACAAAAGCCTGGGATCCAAGTGGTCCCAGGCTTAATTATTGACTGCCATCCTCCCGAGCGGCCCGCTCTCCTCAATGATATCCTGCAGATCAAAGACAGAAATCGGGAACATCGGGAAACCGGCCACATACGGCGTGATTTCATAGAGCTGGAAATAGATCACCAGTGCTTTGTCCGCGATGTAGAAGTCCTGATCGGGGCGGATGCCGGTGAATTCGCCGAGCAGCGGAATGTCCCGCTCCTTGATCTGTGCGGCCACCAGGTCCGACAGCCTCTTCACATAATCACTGCCGGGCTTGAATAAATCTTTCAAACTGCAAATCTTTTCTTTTTTCCAGATCGAACGTCAGCGAACGGATGAACGTCATCCCATGGGCGGCATGAGCGTGATACGTATAGTTGGAGAGTGATAGACTCAGGACCTCGCGCTGATTGTTCTTGATTTCAAAGGACCCCTGCATTTCCTCAACGGTCGACGGCATATTCCCTACCTGCTCATGGATCAGCTTCTGGGTCTCTGCGACAATGGTCCTGTTGATGGTGCGCTGAAAATCGCGGCTTCTCATCCGCACAGCTTTCGGGTAATAGACGACTTGTTTCGGACCGTTCGAAATCCTCCTCTGCTCGATGCTTACCGGTAACGATACTGGCACCTTCATCATCCTCTGCTTTTTAACCCATTGTATTCAAGGGGATGCCCAGCGTGAACCCTCACTCCGTTAAGGAAGGACGGTCAGCACGCCCCTGATCTTACTTAGTACCTATCTCAGTCTATGTCGCTTGTGATGAATTTTTAACAAGGATTGCAATCCTTCGAAAATAATAGAATTTGAGAATAGTAAAAAGGAATGTCCGCCAAGACATCCCTCATGCTTTCATTACCAATTCCCTTTCTTTGAGCCATTCAACGAACTCTCCCTCCTGCAGCGGAGGCGAGAAATAATAGCCCTGGATGTGGGGACGCTCAATCATCCCTGTGATGAAATCGATCTGTTCCTGCGTTTCAACTCCCTCGATGACCACCCGAAGCTTCAAGGAGGAACACAAGGTGGTGATCGCCCTCAGCAGCGCGGAATCCTTTTCAGAAAGCGGGACACCGTCTACGAATGATTTATCGATTTTAATCGTTGAAATTGGGATTTTCCTTAAATAAGAAAGGGAGGATAAGCCTGTCCCGAAATCATCGAGTGCAACAGAGAGTCCCATTTCCCTGAATCGTCCGACAGCCGTGATGGCGTTCTCGATATCGTGGATGACACTGGTTTCCGTGATTTCAAGCTCAATGAGACGGCTGTCGATGCCATACTTCCTCAATCCCTCATGCAGGACAGACAGCAGTCTCGATGACGTCACATACGGCCCCGGGATATTGATGGACACGCGCTTGAATTCTACCCCTTCATCAAGCCAGTGTGAGACCTGCCGGAAAACCGTTTCGATGACCCAGTCAGTCACCTCAAAAATCTTCCCGTTCTCCTCTAAGACAGGGATAAAAACACCCGGTGAGATCAACCCGTGTACCCTGTGCTGCCAGCGCAGCAGCGCCTCCACACCCGTCACTTCCCCGGTGCCGGTCTGTACTTTCGGTTGATAGACCATGAACAGCTCTTTAGTTTCAATCGCCCGGTTGATGTCCTGAACGATCTGCCTTTCAAAACTGTAAGTATGAACGGCGGGATCATATTCAATCACCCCGTGCCGGTATTGAATCGAGGAGTGCTGGAGGACAGCCATCGTATTGGCCAGCAGCTGTTCGCAGTCCCCTGTGTCACATTGGGAAACGGCACACGCCATTTCGATCACGACGCGGTAATCATCGATCATCAGCGGCTTCTTCAGCTCAGACAGAACGTTCTCCATACAGGCCTTCAATTTTTCAAACTCATGCTCTTCACCGTGGTAGACGGCAAAACGGTTCCCTTCGATCCGGTAGACCTTTGAAGTCCGCAGCTTTCGTTCTTCTATGATTTCCCCGACCGCTTTTATCACATGGTCGCCAAACGTATAACCATATCCGCTCACCCATTTTTCAAGGTCATGGATATGGATGATCGCAAGGCTCCCCGCCGTCTTTGAGTTCTTCAAATCCTGTTCGAACTGCCGCTGATTCGGAAGCAGGGTGAGAGCGTCATAATGATGAAGACGGTGGTCCACATAGCGGTCGAGAAGACCAGCAAGGCCGGACACCGCCAGCAGGATGAAAATCCCTGCCGTCACCCCCGTTACCAGCAGAGGCATGTCCATTTTATGCATCCCGTGCATGCCGTCCAGAGGTTTATCCGTGTAAAAAATAACGGCCGACATCCCCGTATAATGCATGCTCGTAATGGCGAGCCCCATCAGGACAGATGTGAGGATCTTGATCCACTGCGTCCCCATGAACTTCTGCAAACTTGAGAAAATGAATAAAGCCATATAGGAAACCACAACCGCAATCAACACGGAAGCGAGGAGGATCAATGGCTTGTAGGCATATTCCACTTCCATCTCCATCGCAGCCATCCCGATATAGTGCATGGCGGATATCCCGATCCCCATGATGATGCCGGCCGTGACCGCAGATAGGTGCCCCTTCTTCTTACGGCTGGAAAACGAAAACGCCAAATACGAAGCAAACACAGCCGGTAAGACAGAAGCAGCCGTCAAGAACGTATCGTAGGTCATCTGAACAGGGAGCATAAACGCGCTCATCCCGATAAAATGCATCGACCAGATCCCAAGCCCCATCGCCACCGAGGCCAGTACCAGCCAAAACGATTTATGAAAAAAATGATTCTGCTGCATCCTCTGATTCAAAGACAAAGATGTATAAGACGCACAGCAGGCAATCACAATCGACAACACCACCAGCGGGAGGGAATACTCCCCCTGAAGAATGGTGATATCCTGTGATTCAGGTAATGAAAACATACAACAACCTCATTTAACGTAATGTTGGAATTAATATTCTGGTATACATGTTAAATTATACAAAAGCTGCTGAAAAAAGATAGGGTTGGACTAGTAAACCTGCAAATGGATTCAGTTTGAATTTTCTGAAATTAAATAGGTGTTTTGTCCTGCTTTCAGCGTATAATAGAAAGACCTCACTACTAAAAATGACGGGAGAAGATGATTTTGAAGAATAAGGGGATTTACCGTGACTTTTTCCTGCACCTCGACATTATGATCATGGCCGGAATATTCCTAGCCGTGCTTGCCTTTCTTTTTACCATGGGTCCGGACGCTTTCACTCCACTGTTCATTGTACTCGGTATCGTCACCTACATGTTCAGCGAGTACCTCACCCACCGGTTCGTCTTTCACATAAAGGCCCCGAAAAATAGCATTCTATTAAAATTAATCAAGCGGCTCCACTATGACCACCACAAGAAACCAAATGACCTGAAGCTGTTATTCCTGCCTATCTGGTACAGCGCACCGAGCCTGTTCGCCCTGAGCCTAATCTTCTACTTCATCTCAGACTCTATGCAGGCAACCCTGTCCTTCAGCGCAGGGATCCTCATCATGTTCTTCGTCTACGAATGGAAGCACTACGTAGCCCACCGGCCGCTCAAGCCGAAAACGAAATTCGGCAAGTGGCTGAAAAAGACACACGTCCTTCATCATTATAAAAATGAAAACTATTGGTATGGGGTCTCGACTCCGTTTGTGGATGCACTTTTTGGGACTTTGAAAGATGAGAAGGAAGTGGATTCGAGTGAGACGGTGAAGGATTTGGAGAAGCGGGCATGACTGGCCGACCATGCTTTGGGTAACGACCGGGGCTGGGGATTGGACTGGTAACGGGGTGTGCGCTAAGGATGAGAGTGGGCCTGAATCCGGGCCAGTCTGGTACCGGGATGCGGCTGGGGTCCAGGGATCGCCTTGAATTCAGGGGCAGCACCGGATCCCCCTTCATCATTTTTTCTTGTGGCGGGCATTTTTTAAAGGAAGTAACCTTTTTCTTTAAAAGAAATGCCCTTTTTCCCTTTCAGCAGACAAATCCGAGTCAACACCCTCCCTTATCTGCCTGTATGCACGCTAAAACCGCCCTCCACGGGGGCGTGCGACAGTTTTATTATCAAAAACGGGCAACTTATTATCAAAAATCCAATTATATTATCAAAACCAGAAAAACCAAGCAGCCTTCCTGGAGGGGGCTCACCTAACACGCTTCTCAGCCAGGAGTCTTCGTCTTTCACTCCACTCAACAGCTGGAACATGCTAAAAGTTAGAGGACAATTTATCATCCACCTCAAACGTATAAACTCACCCCCTATCATTTAGAACCCGAATGATCTTAAATAGGAGTGACCTCTGCTTTTCTACTAATTATTTGAAAAAATGTAATTAACACCGAACCCTTTTTAAAGTTTAGTAGTAATAGTTGAGAATGAAAATTTAACTGCCAAATTTTTTAAAGGAGGAAATATGAAACGTCCATATTTAGCTTCACTCATTTTATTAGTACTGATATTAAATGCTTGTGCTTCACCTCAGAAGGAAATCGACATTTCGGGTAATGTAAAGTCGGTCGGAAATACGGTTTCCGTCAATGGCACTACTACATTAGAAAGCGATTCTGAGATCAAAGTCCAGATAAGAGAGTTAGGGGCAGACACTGTGATTCAAGAACAGACAGCGAAGGTCGATAGCGAGGGCAATTATAGCCTGAATTTATCCAGGGATAAAAGAGAAGAAAATCAGAAACTGGTCGTTTTATTTCAACCGGATGAGCAATCAGAGAAAATTAAAGAGATATACGGTGAACACGGAGAGAATATCGATGAAACCTCTGCAGGCATCTTCCAATACAGTAAGGGCGGGAAGGAATACGCAGGTATACAAATGTTCGATTTCATTTATAAGGTGGTGAAAGGAAGTACGGGGCAGCGTACTTTTCTGACCGAAAATTTTAATAATCCGAATGAACAAAGCGACAGTGCACAGTAATGAGTGGCGGATTAGCTGTCCAAAAATCATGACAAGACGTAAATGGATCATCACACTTGCTAAAATGACGGCGGAAATATTGACGACTTCCCTGATGATCGCAGCCATCATCTCTTTTTCACAAACTTATCTTCTATTGTGGAAGCCTCATTGGTTTCAGGCTTTTTTCTTAAACCTGAAGGAATTGTTGGTCAGTGTCATAAACATGGCTGATATCAGGGTCCGGGTCTCAGATTATCAAAATCAGAATTTGCTTGAAGCATTGGCAGAACCTTATATGTATTCAGCAAAAGTGCTACTAAGCGTGCTAATCGTTTCCATCATTGCAGGGCTTGGCCTTTCTGTCATGACAGCCTTATTACCAAAAAAGATACAAAGTGCTATAAAGGAAGCAGCATTTTTCTTTGAATCCATACCGGATGTCATTGCGCTGTTTTCCATTCAGTTGATCATTATATGGATTTTCAAGAAGTCTGCCATCCTACTTGTAAACCCGGTTGGATACATGGAAAACATCTACCTGCTGCCCATTGCCGCTACTTCGATCATCCCGTCAGTCATTCTCTTTCAGATGACCTTCTTTGCCATTCGGGAAGAACAGAATAAACCCTATGTGGAATTTGCAGCATCCAAAGGCCTTACACGGCTCAAAGTGTTGACATCTCACATATTTCGCAACGTATGCGTAGTCGTATTTTCCAATATCCAAATGATACTATGGATGACCCTTTCCAATTTACTTATTACTGAATATGTCTTTAACATGAAAGGGATTTTCTCATTTATGTTCAGGCATTTGGGTTCTCCAGAAGTATTAGCTAGCTGCCTGCTACTGATTTTTATTCCTTTTTATTTTATAGAATACGCTGGAAGATTCATTTCAGCCAGGATGGCGGGACAGGGAGGGCGTATAAAATGGTAAAGAACAAAAAACTCTTACTAGGAGGTTCAGTGGTTCTTCTCCTTTTTCTCCTCAGTCTATGCTACTCCCTCTTTTTACATGAAATCATTAAGGATCCACCTAATGCAATATACGGTCCTGGACACCGATTAGTGGATGTCCCTCCGTATCCTCCTGACAGACACCACCTTCTGGGGGTTGACCGTTTTGGAGAAGACGTCTTCTGGAAAGTGATTGATGGAGCAAAGTACACTCTGATGATTGCGCTGGTGGTGAGCAGTATGAGAATGGGGATAGGCCTATTCGGAGGTATACTGACCGTTATGTTCCTTCACCATTTTACGTTTTTAATTGACTCTTTTATCAGAGCGTTTAGGTTTGTCCCCGCAGTGATGGTAGCATATATCTTTTTTGCTGCAGTTAAAATCGACCCTGACATCCCAAGTCAAAGTTTGATTGCCCATCAGCTATTAATCTTGGGCTTTATCGGCGGTATTCCACTGACCGGACACCTGGCCACGGAAATGAGAGAATTCCTGCAGAACGACTTCATCAAATGCTCGCAGTCATTGGGAGCAGGCAAGAGTTGGCTGATAAGAAAGCATATCCTGACCTTCCTCCGTCCAAGACTGATCATTCTTTTCACCAGGCAAGTAGTCCAATCCCTATTGATATTGGTACAGCTTGGCGTTTTCCAAATGGTGATCGGCAAGGTGAAGGAATTGAAAATTTCGGATGGAATAAGCGCTTCCGGAAGTGTAACATTATCCTTATCAAATGAATGGTCTGGGCTAATCGGCCTATCCTATCGGGAGCTGATGCTCGACCAGTGGATTGTATTGGGACCTTCGCTTGCCTTTGTTGTAACCATCTATTCTTTTCGGCTGATTGAAAAAGGGCTGGAAGAAACAGTTGAAAAAGAAACAAATCATTTCATCTCTTTCAAAAAGGAAGAAGCCGTACCTGAATCCTCAGGCAGCCTATTTACGTTTACGAACAGAAAAATAAATCACAGCATTCGAGAGGAGTGAAAAGAAATCATTGTTTATTGACGAAGCAAAAGCAGAAATGATTTTCAACGAATATAGGCAGTACATTTTTCGCACAGCTCTGCTCTTAACGAAATCACGCAGCCTGGCAGACGATATCACTCAGGAAACCTTCATCATACTACTAAGCAAATATGATACATATGACCCTGAAAGGCCCATCAAACCATGGATTTACACAATCACCATGAATGTAGCCAAGACTATCATTAAGAAACAGAAAATATTAAAATATTTTTCTTACTTTTCCGACGAATCCTCACACAATAGAGTGGATTCAGTAGAAGAACAATTCTTAAAATCAGATGATATTCAAGAGATTTGGAAAATCGTCAATTCTCTCTCTTGGAAAAGCAAGGAAGTAATCGTCTTGCATTTTTACTCAGGACTGACGCTTAAAGAATGCTCTCATGTTTTGGGGATCCCCTTAGGTACTGCAAAATCAAGATTACATACGGCCCTTCAACAATTGAGGCGCTTGGAGTTAAAGGGGAAATTTGATTTTACCAAGGCGGGATTATATGAAGAAAGATGATTTTAAAAAACTATTCGACCATGTGGATGAAAATGAAAAAACATCTGTTGAATTCCAGACCGTCTGGAGAAAGGCACATCGTAAAAGCTGGAAACAAAAACTGATTCAATCCGCCGGACCTAACTTGGCCATTTTACTTATCCTACTCGTTCTTACTCCCATCACAGGGTATTATATAGTGAACCAGTCCGTAACATCCAGTTCTGCTCCATCCGTGGCGGTTCACCCCCCTGAGACTGAGTATGTGATCTCAGGAAAAGTGTATAACTTTCCTAACCAGATTGTTGTAAAAGGACGCAGCAACTTGCCTGAAGGGACAATCATCAGCCTGAAATACAGTAAAAAGGACAAAGCTACAAATTTGTATGTGGAAAAAGGAGTGGCTGACCAGGAAGGTTCCTTCCGAATCACGGGTGATCGATTAGAAAGAAAAGAAGATTATATCGTTAACATTATCGTCTATCCGCATATACAACGAGACAGTATAAAGGAAATGCTCGGCAGCAAAGGTCAATATCTAACTAAAAGCTCTGATGGATTTACCTATGCACATGAAGGCGAAAGTTATACAGGTCTTCAAATATTGGGGCAGGTAAATAAAAGCGGGAGTAATAGTCAGTCTGTCCTGTCGGAACCTTTAGTACCTCTTGAGGAATTTGAGTTAATGCATTAAAGATAGTTTATTAAAAGAAAGAATACAAGTATTTCATGCAAAAAAGCTCAGAGCAATAAAAACTGAGCTTTTTGGATTACCAACAACTATTTAATTCTTTTAAACAAACAGGTGAGTTTTCAGCAGGTTATGATTTCAAATCCCATGTCATTCTATTATTATTTCATTTGTTGTCTGATTACCCTTGCCAGCCTCTCTACACCATCAACAATCCCGCTCTCCCCCTCATAACTGAACGAAAGCCTCAAATACTCAAGACCCTCTTCCTGATTTAAAAAGAAATACTTGCCCGGGACATACGAAACGCCTTCTGCAGCTGCTTTTTCCAGCAGCTTCGACGTATCGGTACCCGGAACCTGTACCCAGACGAAGTACCCTCCCTGCGGGACATACCAAGAAACTGATTCAGGCATGTGCTTTTCGAGCTCGGACAATAGGAGTGAGCACTTTTCACGATATACCTTCCTCAAAGCGCTGTAGTGTTCTTTCCACTCCAAATCGTGCAGCAGCTGGCTTACGCTTGCCTGTGAAAAAGGGTGATCAAGATCCTTCTTGAACCATGACAACGTCTGGATGAATTCCTTATCAGCAGCAACCCAGCCGATGCGGAGCCCGGGCGCCACGACCTTCGAGAGAGATCCGATATACAGGACACGGGGATCATTTCCTCTCTTCATTGACTTCAATGGTCTCGTATCCTGATTAAAGTACACTTCCCCGTAAGCATCATCCTCCATTACAAGGAAGTTGTATTCATCAGCAAGCTTCATCAGATGTTCCCGGCGTTCTGCGGACATTGTAGTCCCGGTTGGATTTTGAAATGTCGGAATCGTATACACCACTTTCGGAAGCTTCTCCCCATGCTCTCTGCGCTCCTTCAGCTCCTCTTCCAAAAGATCGGTCCTGAGTCCATTTCCGTCTATTTCAATCGTCATGAAGCGGTTCGTATAGTTCTGAAAAATTTCGAGCGCCTCCATGTACGTTGGTGACTCCACTGCCACGACCGTCTCATCGTCAATAAGGACGCGGGCGATCAAGTCGATCGCCTGACATGCGCCGGATGTGATCAATAGTTCATCACTCCCGATTTCCATACGGCGTTCCTTCATCAAGTGTTGAAGAGTACCCTTCAGGCCATCCGCTTTTTTGCTGCCGATATAGTGAAGCGGCAGATCCTTCTCCTCTTCCAAAAGCTTCACAACCGAGTTCTTCAGCTCCTCGGCCGGGACAAGTCCGGGATCAGGGTAGCCTGAACTCAGCCTGATGCATCCTTGGGGGATGACGGGCATCCACTCCCCCGGGGGATCATTTTGCAGTGCGGGTTTAATATCTTTTGAAAAAAAAGATTCCGGATTCACGCGATCAAACACCTTTCCATTTATTGTTTAGTTTTATTTTATAGGAAGAACCCCGGGGCTTCTACCCGAATCCTCTATGAAAAAACAGAAAGCATTGACTGCTGCCAATGCTTTCGTTTATTTGCACCATTTTTCAAATGTTCCACGTGAAACATTCCCTCTAAAAGAAAAACAAATGAGCCATCAATGCCGCGACCGGCAGGGTGATGATCGTACGCTGTAAAAAGATGATGAACAGCTGCAGGAACGAGATCGGAATCTTTGACTTCAGCAAGAGAATACCGATTTCAGACATATAGATCAGCTGAGATAAGGACATGACCCCGATCACGAAACGGGTCAGCTCCGACTTGATCCCGCTTCCGACAACGGCAGGCAGGAACATGTCAGCGAACCCGACGATCATCGCAGGTGCTGCCGCTTTCGCTTCCGGAATCTGCAGCAGTTCAAGGAACGGCACAAAAGGATAGGACAGATAATCAAAGATCGGCGTGAACTCGGCAATCACCAGCGCAACCGTCCCGATGGCCATGACCAGCGGGATCAGCGCGAACCAAATGTCCACCACATTCTTGATCCCGCTGCCTGCTACACCGCGAAGACTTTTAACCTGGGCTGCCTTTTCAACAGCCGTCTCAAGGCCCCATCGGAAATTGGAGACCCCTTCAGGCACGTCCTCTTCGATTTGCTTTCCAACCGGCTCGTAATAGGTTTCTTTTTTAAGAGAAAGAGGAGGGATCCTCGGACAGATAATGGCTGCGATCACACCCGTCACGACCACTGTCAGATAAAATTGGACAAACAGGTGGTCAATCGCCAAAAACTTGGCGATCACGAGGCTGAAGGCGATCGACGCAATCGAGAAGTTGGTGGCAACGACTGCCGCTTCCCGTTTCGTATAATACCCGCCTTCATATTGCTGCGTCGTCAACAGGACGCCGACCGTCCCGCTTCCCATCCAAGAGGCAAGGGCATCGATTGAGGATCTGCCAGGCAATTTAAACAGCGGTACCATCACATTCCGGACCAGGGTGCCGAAGAAATCCATCAATCCGAACTCAAGTAGCAGCGGCATGAATAAACATGCGAACAAGAACCATACCATCAGGACAGGGATCAAATCATACAGGACGACCCCGCCCGTAAATTCAGACCATATGTATTCAGGACCTATTTTAAAAAATGTAATAATAGCGAATGCCGCCCCGATCCAGCGAAGTGTCAGCCAAAACGGCGTGACATCGAAAAGCGCTGTAAGGAATGGACTCTTTTTGAAAAATTGAATATCCGTGAATCTCACCGCTAAACTCGCAAGTGCCGAAAGACAGATGATCCCGGTCATGATCGCAGGGATGTAATCGGCTATCATGGCCTGCAGTCCATCCGCCAGGACCCCAAGCCCGATCGTCACCTTTCCGTCTACCGATATCGGGATCAAAAACAGCAGGATCCCGAACAGGGATGGCAGCCAGAACTTCATATACTGCTTCGCTGTAAACTCTTTTTTACCCGTGATCTCCTCTGCATGCTGCAATTTTTGTGCCTGCAAATGTAACCCCTCCATTCATATAAGTTTTTTTATAATTTTCTGAGTATAAATAAGATAACACTCAAGTGAATAAATATACAACCCTATATGTGAAAAATGGTAGATTAGGAGCTTTTTTTATAAAAGACTGTTTTCTCAAAGGTTGTTGCTTTTCGTAAATTGTCTAGTAGCCTGAATGCTTCTTGTGGACGTGCTCTTTTCGAATTCAAGTTTAAACCACAGGTAGAAATACATCAGAAAACACCCAAGTTCCGGTATTTTCTTTTGTGTAAATCAACAAAGTATGCGAAAAGAGCTTTCTAAAAATAAATCTGGTGAACCGTGGAATAATAAGTACAAGCATACATAAGGATGTGTCGTCCCATGGACTTTTTTCAAAGTCAGGAATCACTGACGGCGGTTGAATGGATTTTCAGGGCCGTAGTCGGGTTCTTCTTTTTACTGATTGTCACCAAGGTTCTCGGTCAGCGGGCCATCTCCCAGCTCAGACCTCTCGATTTCGCCATCGCCCTCGTGATCGGCAACATCATTGCCCATCCTCTTTCAGATGAGCACCTTGGGTTGAAAGGGTCGATCATCACCACCACTGTGCTGGTGACCCTTTACGTCGGCGGTGTGTATCTAATTCTCAAGTGGCCGTGGTTCAGGAAACTCCTTTCTCAGCCCCCGATCACTCTTGTGGAAAATGGCAAAATCCTTAATAAGGGACTGATGAAAGCAAGAATCTCTCTGGACGTGTTACTGGAGGAATTACGCGAAGATAAAATTGAAGATGTAAAGAAGGTGGCCATGGCAGTTTGGGAGGCAGACGGTAAGATTTCGGTGTTTCTCGATCCCAAATATGAACCGGTAACCCCTTCTGATCTAAAGATTGAAACAGAGCCTTTCGATTTCCCGAGGACGATCATCAAAGAAGGAAAGATGGACTTTATCGCACTCTCCCAAATTGGGAAGGACGAATTCTGGGTTCGGTCCAATCTGGAGAAACAGTATGGAACCGAGGTGAAAAATGTTCTTCTGGCCACCATTGACAGGAAGGATAACCTCAAAGTGTTTTTATATCAATAAAAAAGAACCTCCGATCCTATATCAGATCAGAGGTTCTCGAAATATTGATATTTAACTGTGGGCAAGCTCTTTCCCGTTCAAACCAAGAGCTTCTGCCGTCGAAGCATGGATTTCCTTGAACAGCTCCGGATTTTCCGATAATGATAAACCGTAAGAAGGAATCATTTCCTTGATTTTCGGTTCCCACTCATTCATGTGCTGAGGGAAGCATTTATCGAGTACCTCCAGCATGACGTGGACCGCTGTCGACGCACCAGGTGATGCTCCGAGCAGGGCAGCGATCGAACCGTCGGAGGAACTGACGACTTCCGTTCCGAATTGAAGCGTTCCTTTTCCGCCTGCTTCCGTGTCTTTGATGACCTGGACGCGCTGGCCGGCCACGACGATGTCCCAGTCTTCGCTTTTTGCATTCGGGATGAACTCACGCAGCTCTTCCATCCTCTTTTCTTTTGAAAGGAGGACCTGCTGGATCAAATACTTGGTCAATCCCATGTTCTTCGCGCCTGCTGCAAGCATCGTAAGGACGTTGTTCGGCTTGACCGAAGTGATTAAATCCAGGTTCGAACCGGTCTTCAGGAACTTGGGCGAGAAGCCTGCAAACGGTCCGAATAACAAAGATTTCTTGTTGTCGATGAAGCGTGTGTCAAGATGCGGCACCGACATTGGCGGAGCACCGACTTTCGCCTTGCCGTATACTTTGGCATGATGCTGGGCCACGACCTCCGGATTGTTGCACACCATGAAGAGTCCGCTCACCGGGAATCCGCCGATACGCTTGGACTCAGGAATGCCGGTCTTTTGAAGCAGGTGAAGGCTTCCGCCGCCTCCGCCGATAAAGACGAACTTCGCCGTGTGGGTTTCGATCCGTCCGTTGGCAAGGTCCTGAACCTTCACTTCCCATGAACCGTCGTTCGTGCGTGTAAGGTCCTGGACACTGTGCCCGTAGTTGACCTCGACGTTTTGAGTCTTCAAATGATCGAATAACAGGCGGGTCAACGCACCGAAATTAACGTCCGTACCGGAATCGATCTTGGTAGCCGCGATCGGCTCGTTCGATGTACGGCCATTCATGATCAGCGGGATCCACTCTTTCAATTTGTCAGGTTTGTCCGAGAATTCCATTCCTTCAAACAGCGGACTGGCTGACAGCGCTTCCAATCGTTTTTTCAAAAACTCAACATTTTTTGTGCCTTGAACCATACTCATATGCGGCAGCGGCATGATGAAATCCTGTGGATTCCGAATCAGGTTGCTGTTGACCAGATGAGCCCAGAACTGTCTTGAAACCTGGAACTGTTCATTTACCTTGATTGCTTTCGTGATATCGATGGAGCCGTCAGGTTTCTCGGATGTATAATTAAGCTCGCATAACGCAGCATGTCCCGTACCCGCATTATTCCACTCATTCGAGCTTTCTTCCCCCGGTTCCGACAACTTCTCGAATACTGTGATTTCCCATTGTGGTGCTAACTCTTTCAGCAATGATCCCAAAGTCGCGCTCATGACTCCGGCACCGATTAAGATTACGTCAGTTTTCTTCTGTATGCTGCTCATGATACCCTTCCTTACCTTTAATATTTTCACAAAAAAGAGCAGGCGCTCCTGCTTCAATTTGAAAAAAGCAAGGCGTCACTCCACGAACATATCTCACTACTAAATATATCATAGTCTGTCATACTGATTGGCAGGTAAATATAAAACTTCTGTTATCTAAATATTATAAACTATTTAAAGATAATAAAAAAGTGCAACCTGTTTCCATGATGCCTAAGAATATAAAAACCACTTGCAGGCTTCGTTATTGACAAAAGTTCCAAAAATTCTGTCATCAATACCGCACCCCATTATAAGTAATTATTATTCTCGTAAAACAGGCGCCGCCACATCAATTCGATTCGTCCATACCCCGCCGGTATAATCTTCCGGGAGACGCTCAAGGTCCCGAGGTGTGTCAAAGCCTTCCGACCATCCTCCGTCGCCGGCAACAAGGATCACGCGCGTCCCAGCCTCTTCCATGCGGTTGATGAACTTATCCGGCCAGCCCCACATCCATTTGGCGTACTTCTCAGGGAGATGGATCTGTGTGTTCTTACAGGCTGAAGGGACATACCCTGTCCACCCCGCAGCGATATAAGGCAGCATACAGCTCTTCATCGTCGCAATCGACATGACGCGAATTCCCGGCAGCTCTTCTTTCAACGCTGCAATCGGCCGGTCGCCTCCGTATACAGTGAGTTCACCCAGACGGTCCTCTGAAAGTCCCGCAAGACGGCGGGCAAGCTCCTTCCCTTCCCCCGGGTCATCACTCTTGATATGGATCAGAAATGAACGCTCCGGAAAACGCTCCAGCACCTCATCAAGTGACGGCATCATCCCGACTCCCTTCCCACGGAAAGGATAGGTCTTCCCGTCATCAGCCGTATATCCATACCCGACATCAAGCTGCTTCAGCTCCTCCATCGTGTGTTCCCTCGTCACCCCTTCACCATCCGTCCGGCATTCCAGGGTCCAGTCATGAAAAATCGCAAACTTCCCGTCCTTCGTCGGCTGAACATCAAACTCTACGACATCCGCCCCTCTTTCAAAAGCAGCTTCCATCGATGGAATCGTGTTTTCAAGGTAAGGATGTTCGGGTTCATGCATCCGCTCAGCCGTGCAGGTATCGCTCTTGATCCCTTCCATCGGGAACGTCTGGGCCATCCCCCTGTGGGCAAGCAGCAAAGGCTTTTCATCTTCAGTTTTCGAAAATAGGGATGTGTTGTTTATGTACATAAACGCTGCCAGAATACCTATCACCAGCAGAGTCCGTTTCAAGATTCTCTTAAACTTTTTCATCGTTCCTCCCCGGTACTCACAAAAATTGAATTCCAGTAAATTGTATCCCTTTTCCAGGAATCCTGCTATGGGTTCCGGCTTACTGCCGGCAGCTCCGTCCAGCTCCCGCGCAGTATTATCTGCCACAGTGTGTATTAGGGTGGTGAGTGTTTTTTCTTTTCGTTCTCTTCTTTCTTTACATTCTTCTTTCTGTTTTCGATTCTGGACCAAACTTGCTGCAATGCTGATTCATGTCTGATTCACAAAAAGAAATACAGCACATTTTTTGTGCCGTAGAAAATTCAACTCAAAGTGCATAGAATTCCGTTCATTTTTCATCCATAAAATTCCTTCATCACTCTCACCCCTCCAGACCTCTCCACCTCCCATATATGAAATAAAGCGAAAAACGGATACCTTTGTCGAAAATTAGCTATCATTATTTCATTCTTTCAACACATTTCCTTACTAAACTGAATGGTACAGACGATTCTATCCAAAAAAGCAAGAGAAGGAGATTCATATGAACAGGAACACTTTCAATCCATTCAGGAGGCTTCATTTTTATGCTGCCTGGTTCATCACGCCTTTATTATTGATCCTGACGCTTTCAGGGATCGGTTTCCTCTTCTATCCTGAAGTCGAAAACATGATGTATGAACACGAATTTTTCGGTCAGAGTGATGCCGGTGATATGCAGACGATGGATGAAGCAATTCAAGATATAAAAGAAACATACAACGGCTACTCCGTCAGTAAGATCAGCATGATGGAAGAGCCTTATAACAATAGGGTTACAATCAGCAATGAACAAGGGGGATCGCAGTATGTGTTCCTCGACGAAAACAACCAGATCGTTTCCAGCCTGGATTCAAAAAACACCTATTCCAATTTCATGAGGACGTTTCACAGTTCCGTGTTGACCGAGCACACCTTTGTCCGCTATCTGGTGGAACTCACGGCTTGCTGGGCCAACTTCCTGATCGTGTCGGGTACATATATGACATTCAAGAAAAAGCTGCTTCAGAACCAATCCAGGAAGCTGCGGTTCCAAAAGATCCATGCCGTCTTGGGACTGGTTCTTGCCGTACCACTGATTATCATTGTGGTGACCGGGATTCCGTGGTCTGTATTTACAGGAAGTAAAATTGCACAGTTCGCAGCCGACCATCCTGATTGGGGCAGGACGGAGCTTCGCTATAATCCGCCTCAATCGGATATAGATGAAATCCCGTGGGCTACAAGAAGCATAGATCAGCCTGCTTCAGACCATAAGGGGCACGCGGGGCATCAGTCCGAAAGCAGTGCCAGCGACATGATTGTAGGCCAGAAATCTGTTGAGGAAATCATTACCTTGTCCGCGGAAAACAATATTTCAAGACCGTTCTCCATCGTCTATCCTTCCGATGAAAAAGGCGTCTTCACGGTTTCAAAGGGAAGCAACACAGGCGTCACCGGACTCGACGTCAGCCCCTACGAAGAAACCACTGCTTATTTCGACCAGTACTCCGGGGACATGATCGCACAAATCGACTTCGAGGATTACGGTATCATCGGCAAGTGGTTCACATGGGGGATCCCGCTTCATGAAGGGCATCTGTTCGGGATGGCCAATAAAATCCTCAACCTGCTCGTCTGCATCGCCTTCCTCTCAGCCATCACGATGGGCTTCATGTCCTGGATGAAGCGGATGAAATCGGGTGAAGCGAAGGGTCCGAAAAGGATCAACAAACCATGGTCAATCGGTGTCGTAGTCACGCTGGCGGTTCTCGGGATCCTCATGCCGCTGTTCGGGTTGTCGGTGTTGGTGATTTTTATAGTTGAAACGGTTATTTATTTTAGGAAGAAGAGGAAAGAGGCTTAGATAGGGGGCGCTTATTCGAAGCTCGGATCGGAATTCCTGATTAATAAGGCAGCAGCACATGGGTTTTACGTGAAATCACCATGTACTGCTGCTTTTTTTGTGACGGGAGGAAAAAGAATGCTTGATTCCCGCTGCGTTTTGACTCTCCAACTTGGAAATCTCTATGAGGTATGGGCGGGGCGGGGGTATCGGGCAGGATTTATGTGCGGGATTTTTAATATAAGTGCGAAATTCGCGTGTTTAAGAGCGAGATTACCAATATAAGTGCGAAATTCCTTATATATGTGCGAGCTAGCAATTTTTCGACAAATTCTCTAAAATAATTCAATCCATATACATGCTCGGGTATAGATGCTACATAATCCTGGATTAACCCTGAGCCCGGTTCCAAAACACCCCAGCCAGGGACCGAAAGAAAGGAAACAGGCTTGATCCATAAAGAACGGATTTATACGAAAACAATCTACTTAATACCCTATAATACATAGACTCTCATGCCAAAAGAACGATGCGTTTTTTGATAGTTTATAATGGTACAATGAATATGGAGTTTACTGGTAAAAGAGACGATTATTTAGCGGGGGCTCAAGACATGAACTACTTTTTTAAACTGAACGCTGTCAGTATTCTTTATGCGTTAATGTTCTTTGTACCAGCTGAATTGATGGTGAATGTTTATCGAATCAGCAGATTAACAGGCTGGGAGATTGGTACGGTCAATACCTTAACTGGTGTGTTCCTATTTATTGACATCACAGCAGGGTCTGTCCTTCTCTATTTTCTAGCAAAAATATGGCTGCACGGGAGAAAAGCTAATTTTTGGAACGCCATTCTCTGGGTACCTTATTTTTTTCTTTTCACTTATATTTTCGCCTCTTTATTTCCGATCACCTATGGAGGGGACGACCCAAATCCTGCTTCTGGCCTTTTGTTAATAGGCGGATTCATTTGTTACCCATTTTATATCCTGCTGCTCACCTTTTTTGGGGTGGCAGCTGAAGACAAACTCAATTAAAAAAAGCCCGGGACAGATCCCGTGCTTAAGTTAAAAGTCTTAACGCTCAATCCAATAAAGACATCCATAATCATCATTGATAATTCTCAACATAATTTCCTTTTTCAAAAATATCCTGCGGACTGACACCGGTCCATTCAGCAGGTGCTGAATTCGGATTCAGCTCCAGATAGGACTTGACCATTTTATACCCTTCACTGTAGCCGTAAAGCCAGGGGAGGTCTTTACCGCCCATTAAGATTTCCCTTGACCTGTTGAAATCGTATGAATGAAGATCTGGTTCAATTTTAGACCAGAGCTCTTTATCGTAAGACGGGTCTATAGGAGTGAAATCGATGTCTGGATAGACGTTTTTTTCAAACATGACTGCCTTTCCTTCAAAGATCAGATTATCCAGAACCGAAGACTGCTTTGCCCTGTCCAATGCTTTTCAGCCCAAATACTGTGATGGTATTCATGGGCAAGCCCTGCCCTCAGAGTATCCTCTGTATATTGCCAATTATATAGAACTTCAATCTTTCCCGTCCCGACCGTAATCATTTCGGCATACTTGTTGGTGGATGGAAGTACACAGACCGTGGTTTCTTTCTCAGACGGCAGAATGTCGGAAGATTTAATCAGTGCCTCTTTAATAGTTTTCTCCGGTTGCTGATTATCTATCTTATCAATCAAGTTTTGAATTTCTGTGAGGTGGGTTGGAGACACATTCAAGTGATTGGGATCGGCATTGAGTATGGGGTCGGCCATATGAAGGAATTCTCCATCTTCAAAACAATCACTGTATATCGGATCGATCACTTCCTCCTGATAAATATCAAGATAAGGCGCATCAGGGTCCTTTTTAACTTCATCTAAATAATTTTGATAAAGTTTATAAGCATTCACAATTTTATATTTTTGCTTTGTTTCCGGGTGTTCAAATGTTGTAATTGTACTTTCATACTTTATTTTTCGACTGACCTCGCCTATATCTGCTTTGTCTGTATTTTCGCATGCAGTGGTCATAAGAAGGCAAATAAGCAAGATTGAAATATTAGAAGCGATATTCCTTTTCAACTACATTCCCCCAATTATGCAAAATGAAATGACTCATTAAATTCTACCATAATATGGGTGATGAGAGGTTTTTTATTTCAATGTCCGCTCATGCCTCAAAAGCCATTCCTTCCTCCACAATCCGCCCGCATAGCCTGTCAGCTTCCCATTCGATCCGATGATCCGGTGGCAGGGGACGACGATGCTCAGACGGTTCCGGCCATTGGCGCTGCCCACTCCCCTGACCGCCTTCTCATTTCCGATATGAACGGCGATTTCTTTATAGGTGGAGGTTTCCGCGTACGAGATTTCCGTTAGTGCTTCCCATACCCTCTGTTGAAAAATCGTGCCATCAAGCTGATATGGAAACGTGAACGTACGCCGTTTTCCTCTGAAGTATTCGTCGAGCTGCATGGCACACTCGTTCAATACTCCAGGACATTTATCCCCGCAGTCGTCTGACTCAGACTCATCAGTGAACAGGATGGACGTAATCTGTTCATCCGTTCCTTGTATTTCTATCATGCCGATCGGCGACCGGTACAGTTTGTTATATAGCTTCATACAAAGACCTCCAAAGATAAAAGGCGGCATATCCCTGCCAGCCCTCCCATTTATGTGAAAATGCCTCCATTTCCTCAAGCTTTGGTTTACGCTCGTACCCCATTGCTGCCTTCAGCGCATTTTGAAGGCCGACATCAGCAATCGGAAATGAACTTTTGACATGAAGACATTTCATCATGACATAGTCGGCAGTCCAGGCACCAATGCCTTTGTACTGCAGGAGCGCTTTCCTCGCTTGCTGTTCGTCCAGTTTCAGCAATGATTCTTTCGTCAATCTGCCGTCCTTCATTGCTGCCGCAATTCCAATGATGTATGCTGCCTTTCTGCCGGTGATTTGCAGCTTCCGGAGATCTGCCTCCCCCAGCAGAGCAATCTCCTCAAACGACGGAAATAACCAATAGGTCTCACCATGAAACGTCAACTTTTCACCATACGCTTCGACCAACCGCTTTTTCAATGTATAGGCAAAGGTCAGGTTGATCTGCTGGCCGAGGACCGCCCAGACGAGGGCTTCGAACAGATCATGGATGGCAATCATCCGCAAACCGGTATATCTCCTAATGAGTTCCGACAGGACGGGATCGTCACTTCCCCATTTATAAAAATGACTGAGGTCCGTGTCCAAATCAAACCACTCCCAAATGTATTCCGCCGCCTTTTCCCGTGCCGCTTCAGAAGGGATGCCATTCAGAAATTCAACCTTCAGGGAGTCGTTCACAGACTGCACCTTAATCAAAATCAACTCCCCATTCAGCCTGACCAATTTCATTAAACAGCCTTCTTTTATGGTATGAAGGATTTCCCGTTCGTTCCTCCCAAGGAATATCAGACACTCCTCAAAGCTGAACGGGTCAAGAGGATGGATAATGATGAAGGAGTGTCCGTCAGTCCAATTCATTCCCGGCACCTCCAGTCATCTGTCTCCGGTATTCGCTCGGTGAACATCCTTTCAGCTGTTTAAACACTTTATAGAAATTGGATGAGCTCTGGAACCCGGCCTCATAGCCGATTTCAATATTTGTGAGGATTGTCGTCACCAGCAAATACGCCGCTTTATCAACGCGGATTTTTTCCAGATAGGTGCGCGGCGTCTCCCCCGTTTCCTGCTTAAAAACGCGCTCAAGATAATAGGGGCTGAGTCCCGCATGATCCGCAATATCTTTTAGCTCAAGCGGTTTATTGGCATGATTGACGAGATAGGCGGTCACCCTCCTGACCACCTCGATATTCGGGGAATGCTCGAGTTCCGGCTGACATCTTTTACAGGCACGATAACCGGCATTCTCTGCCTCATAACGATCCATATAAAATTCCACATTCACTTTTTTCGGTTTTCGCGACCTGCAGGAAGGACGGCAATAAATCTTTGTCGTCTTCACGGCCGTAAAGAACAGTCCGTCATACTTCCGGTCACACGCCATAATCTTCTCCCACATTTCTTCGAATGTCAGATTGATGGCTGACATGGGCACACCCCCTTTCAGCAGAATTTGATAAAACAGCCGACCATCATCAGCTCTCCGAAAGAAATCATTCTTTGCTTTCTATTGTATCAAGACTGAAGCACGGGATACCTCCTGATTCTTGCTCTTATGGTCTACATACAAAAAAAGCTCAGGTTCAATACCTGGGCTCAATACATTATAATGTAGGCTGCTTCTGCTTTTTCTTCCTCCGAATCAAAACAAAAATCGCAATGACTGAAACCACTGCAAGCAGGATGATTGCAAATAGAATCATAGTAGGATCTTCGTTTACATCCTCAGGAATCAATCGGCTCGCAATCGGTCCCATCGAGAGAAACAGCGGGATGATGATCGTGAACCACGTTTTTGTGTAGATGGCCGCCGCAATGAAGATCACGATGCACAGAGCGAGGATCAGATTATTTTGCAGGGGTGTCGCTGTAAAGACCGGCTGGAAATCCTGTGCGTTGTACCATAGCAGGACGGCCACACCCATTCCGGTGAAAAGTAACATGGTACCGATCAGCAGGAAATAGCTCCACTTTGAATGGAAGTACTTAGGCAGCACCTTGAATAATAATGCACCATAGACCAGCGTTCCAACGACAGCTCCAATGGATATGATCAGGATCATGACGCCGGACAGCGAGAACTTCCCTTCAATGGCCGGCCCGAGACTGAAATAAGCAGCCAGCAGCAAGAGAAACAGCGGCACCAGTCCCACTATCTGACGGTAATCCGTCTTCATAGATTCCCCAATGCTTTTCATATACTGCTTCGGGCTTTCCCCGACGATGTGCGTGACATCTTTTCCTTCCGCCTCGGCTTGAAGCAGGTGATCTTCCAGCTCCTCCGTGATTTCATTGATTTCGTTGTCGTTCTTCCCTTTTGACATCAAGTGCATGCGAAGTTCGATCAAAAACTGTTCCGACTTTTTAGAAAGCATCTCTTCATCTCCCCCTTTTATTCAACACATTGTCCACCGAGGAACTCAGCTGTTCCCAGCGTTTGATAAATGACTCCAGCTCTTCTTCCCCTTTTTCAGTCAGGGAATAATATTTCCTCTTCGGTCCGGCCGTCGACTTCCGAAGCGTGGCAGTGACCAGTCCCTCTTTCTGCATCCGCAGCAGCAAAGGATAAATGGTTCCCTCGCTGAAAGAAGTGAACCCGTAGGTCTCGAGTCGCGCTGCCAGTTCGTAGCCATAGATCTCGCCGTCTTTGATGATGGACAACAGGCAGCCGTCCAGAATCCCTTTTAACATCTGAGTTGTATCCGCCATCGACGTTCTCCTTTCGGTACCTTGTAATGCAAGATATATTTTTAGTATATTCAACGCTATCTTGTATTGCAAGATATATTTGATAAATTTTTACAAAAAAGTATAGAACTGAAACTTTTCTTTCGTTTTAAGCGTATGTAAGGCAGAGGTGAAAAAGCATGTACATACACATAGATGAACCAACGCAAACCATATCAAAAAACGCCGCAAAAGTGTGGCGGATTTCCAACACCATCGGACACACGATCGTCCTGATCATCATCGCGATCCTGCTGCTTTGCACGGAGAAATTCGACTGGTATAACTGGGTCGGCATCACTCTTTACGTACTCGGAGGCCTGTTCATTATTTCTGCCGTGTTTTCGATCATCATTGAACCTGTTTATTTACAGAAGACATGGCGCTATCAGGTGGATAAGGATTTCGTGCAGCTGAAATTCGGGAGATGGGAGCAGCAGCATATCCTCATCCCAATGGAAAAAGTCGAATACGTCCGAACCGAACAGGGGCCGCTCATGAGGCGCTATGGTCTTTACGAAATTGAAATCGGTACGACGGCCTCGAATCATAAGATTCCTGCCATTCCGGCTGATACGGCGAAAACATTGAAGGCCGAGATCGCCACCTACGCGAAAATCAGGGACAATGAGGCAGAAAAAGGAGAGGTCGGGGCATGAATCATTCACCCAAGCGCTATCATCCGGCGTATATCGCCGTTGAGGTGTTCTCATCATTAAAGGGCCTGGCCGGATTTTATCTGCTTCTGTTCCTTTTGAAGGCGAACTCCACAGTGGGATGGGTCATATGGGGGCGCTACGCCCTGCTTGCTGCCACCGCCGCGTCCATCCTGTTCATCCTTTCAAGGTGGATGTTCAACCGCTATGAACTCGGCGTGACATCCATCGTCTTCAAGGAAGGCATGTTTGTCAAAAAGCAAAAAACCGTTGCCTGGGACCGGGTCCACAGTCACCGATCCAGCACGACCTTCATTCACCGCTGGTTCGGGCTCACATCCCTGACCCTGGAGACCGGCACGAGCGGGGAAAATGCAGAGTTTGAATTCCCGGTCATCACCCAGACGGAGAAAGAGCGTATCCTCTCCCATATTGAAGTGAAAAAGGAGGCTGGAGAACCGGTTGAACAAACGAAATCTGCCCGGATCGTCCGCTTCCGGGCAACCAAAAAGGACCTGATGAAGGCATCCTTCACATCACTCAGTTTCCTTGCCATCTTCCCGCTCCTGAGTGCCATTTATTTCAACCTGGCCGATTTCTTTTCCATTGAGAAATCAGCGGAAAACGCCTGGTCCTATTTGTTGAATCATGTGTGGATTCTCGTCATTCTCTTTATTGCAGCCATGATTATCTCGATTGTGATCGGTTTTGTGAAGACCACGATTAAATATGGGAATTACGTCATCAGCGACGATAAAGATCGGATTTATATCGAGAAGGGGGTCGGCAATGAAATCAGTTTCTCGATTGCAAAGGATAAAGTGCAGGCCGTAAAAGTCGAACAGACCCTGGTGAAGCGGTTGTTCGGACTCGTTTCGATCAAATTGATCAGTGCCGGCACGTCAGACGGGGAAGAGGATATCAGTTCCCTCTATCCGTTCATGCCAAAGCACGATGCATACAGCATGCTGCACTCCATCCTGCCCCAGTATCACATCCGGGAAGAGATGGAGCGCTTCCCGGTCAAGGTGTTGTGGCTGAAACTGATTCAGCCCTATTACCTGACGATCGCATCCCTGATCGGATTATGGTTTTTCAATAAAGAAAGGCTGTGGGCTGCGGCGATCATCTTCGGCTTCTCCGTCTTCCTGAGGATCCTTGACTACTATTTCACAAGCTACATCCGTCACGGACACACCGTCCAGATCCGGAAGGGAGGATGGATGAACGAAACCTTCGTCACCCACCTCCACCGCATCCAGCAGGTGACCGTCAAACACAACTGGCTGCAGCGGAAATTCGGGGTCGCCACCATCATGTTCTCCAACCGGGCAGACCCCGCGCATGAAAGCCTGCTGTACGGGGTACCCAAGGAGGAAGCGGGGACTTTCTATGAATGGTATCACCGCAAGGCCGTCTCGTGATGAGGCGGTTTTTTTTAGGTACATAACCCACACCCCTGCATAGGATAAAAAGAAAATGCCTTATGAAGGGATTGAGGAAAATGTATAATGACCCGAATATGAATTCATGGCAGCAGCACTACCCTTACTATGCAAATGGCCAGTATGTTAGACAACCTGTTCACCCCGCTTATGCAAATCAATATTATGATCCGAGATTTTTATATGATAACCGTGCTATTCCATTAAAAGACTACGGTCCAAATCCTCTTGCGTTGAATATCAACGAAGCATCCAAGCAGAACAATACGTACCGTACCGCCCTGTGGACAGGGGAACATTTGCAGGTCACGCTGATGAGCATCGACGTTGGCGATGACATCGGGCTCGAGGTCCATCCTGATGTTGATCAGTTCCTGAGGATTGAACAAGGTCAGGGAGTCGTCCAGATGGGGAAAGACAAGAACAATTTAACCTTCCAACAAAATGTTGCCGATGATTCGGCCATATTTATACCCGCCGGGACGTGGCATGATGTCACCAACACAGGCAGCACCCCGCTGAAACTGTATTCCATATACGCTCCGCCGAACCATCCATTCGGGACGGTCCACCCGACCAAAGCGGATGCGATGGCGATGGAAAGCGGAAACGGCAATAATAAAGTATATGGCAAGACCCCGGATGAATGGGTAAAGCACACGGAATTTCTTGTAAATGAAGGCTTGGAGGACGTGAAACGTGGCATCAATGCCACGCATATCCTTCAGGAATTCATTCTCATGGGAGTACTCGTAGGGAAAGGTTACACACCTGAGAATGCGTACAAAACGGTAGAAGAATGGGAGCGGACCGGGGAATCGAAACTGCTTCAGCAAAGTAAAAACATGGGGCGCTAGTATGTATGCCCGCACAGAGAAAATGGGGTCAGACACCGGGGAAACTGTTACAGTTTCTTACGGAGTCCGACCCCATTTTGGGTATGATCATTTATATGCTTTCTTCAAACCATCATAGCTGTTAATCACCGCAGCGACCAGCAGCCCGACCGCGCCGGTCAGGTAAAACCACTGAAAGTTGAAGGAGTTGTTGAAGAGCACCTGGATCCTCTCGATGAATGTCGGGTCCATCACGTCCATGTTCCTGAAGATAAACAGGAAGACCGCTACGGGAACAAATTGATAAACGGCATTTTCGACCGCGAGCCTCTTCGTCCAGACACCCGCTCGCCATTTCCGGAGGAGGAGGATCAGCTCCAAACCAATCAGAATCACGATCAACGGCCAATAACCGAGGAGGACCTCCTGGTCAAAGAAAGGCGTGAACACCCTGCCGCCGTCACTCTTTTCATACAACCCAAGTATATCTGAAGCTTTAAAATAGCAGGTGGACCAGATGACCGTCCATACGAGCCCGCCGAATATCTCCAGCTTGCTGATCCGCTTTTCCTTCGGGATATATGGGACATCCTTCAAATCGTCAGGTGACCACTCTTTACCCTTCATCGTGAGCGGCTGCTGGCTTTCCGGGGTAACGGTCCGTTCAATGACGGCAAATGTCACGGTCAGCCAGAAGAACACCTGCATCCCTGCGCTTATAGCCTCGACAACCCCATTTCCTGCAATGGACAGGAATATTTCAACGGGATTGGAATCACCTGAATAGTTTAATACGGACGATACAGTCACTACGAGGAACGTGATGGCAGCGGCAATCGGCACGATCAACTTCAACAGCGTAATATACAAATCATAATACCGCGGCCCGATCAGATGCATCGGTTTGTCCCGATAGTTTGAGGCCAAAACAGCGGGGTCTCCCAGTGACATCAGCACCTCTCTCACATCATCCTCTGTATAATCATCAGGCAGCATATCTTCAATCGTGGATTTTAATTCTAGTGCGATGTCGTCACGGTTCTTCTCAGGCAGCCTTCTCATCACTTCTTGAATATAAAGTTCAACAAGCTTCATTTGTTCTCTTCCTCCCTTAATAAAATCGCCAATTCACCGGACATCTTCTCCCACTCCGCTTTCAACTGCTTCAGAATCTCATCTCCGTATTCGCTCAGCACATAATACCTCCTCGGCCTGCTCTCCGTCCGGTCCCAGCTGCTTGTGACCAGCTCCTGCTTCTCCAACCTTCGCAGCAGCGGATAGAGTGTACTCTGCTCCATCGAAATCCCGCTCTTCTCCAGCAATTGGACAAGTGAATACCCGTACTGAGGTGTCCGCAGCTGGCTCAATACCGCCAGGGTCAGCGTCCCCCTCCGAAGCTCCGTCGTCAAGGATGTCAGCAGTGACTTATCCATACCTTCACCTCTTTGCTTGAATAATACTGTACGTCATTTACTGTGTGTCGTACACTATATGGTTTATACTATGTATCATACACTATGGACGTGCAGAAAATGTAAAAAATGTATGTGGCGGCCCCAGGATACAGCCGGGAACTCAATAATATATGCTGAAATCTTCGAAAACAGCCGGAAACCACCGGGGAGGCTGAATTAAATGGTGTATAGGAACCACATCAGTCCTAATTGATGTATTTAGCTGTATTTGTGGGGGTCGTTTTGACCTATTGTAGTTCCATCATTTAGCGAATCTTTGAATTTTGGTTGATAATCTTCGAATTCGGGCCGTTTATCTTTGAATTCGGACCACTAATCTTTGAATTTTGACAAGTAATCTTTTAATTTCAGGGATAATTCCACCAATTGGAAAAAATAAGTAAAACATACAGACCACTCCCCGACTCCCGTTGCGTTCTACCCCAAATAAAAAACAGCGGCCCACAAGCCGCTATTCCCTATCCTTCAATTTACTCAATATCGAGTTCAACGTATCGTTCAGCTGCTCAAGCTCATTGCCTTCCATGTCGAGATTATCCAACAAACGCGTCGGGATGCAGCTTGCTTTTTCCTTCAAACGAGCTCCTTTGTCCGTCAGGCTGATGATGACGCTCCGCTCGTCTTCTTTAGAGCGCTCCCGGATCAACAGGCCGTTGCCCTCCATCCTTTTAAGCATAGGGGTGAGTGTCCCGGAATCCAGGAACAGCTTTTTCCCCAATTCTTTTACCGTGATCTTCTCCTTCTCCCAAAGGACCAGCAGGGCAAGATACTGGGGATAGGTCACCCCGATTTCCTCAAGGAGGCCCCGGTATAATTTCGTGATTTCCCTTTCCGCTGTGTAGATCTTAAAACAAATTTGATTCTCCAATAAAAGTACATCGTCCATATCTATTGTGTCCTTCCTTGTACATACTGATTGTTGAGATTATCATACAAAAACATTTAGTAATTATCAAATTAAATTGCACACAACTTAATTGTTGACAATACAAATAATGTGCACTACTATTTAATTGTGCACAACTAAAATAAAACTTTTTAAAAGGAGTGTTCAAAATGGATGCCATCTATACAGCAAAAGCGACAGCTGAAGGCGGCCGCGCAGGTAAAGTAAAGAGCAGCGACGGGGTATTGGACCTTGGATTGGCCATGCCGAAATCACTTGGAGGCAGCGGTGACGAAGGAGCGACGAATCCTGAGCAGCTTTTCGCAGCCGGTTATGCAGCATGCTTTGACAGCGCACTGAACCTGGTCGCAAGACAAGCAAAGAAAAAGATCGAATCCAAAGTAACGGCTGAAGTCTCTATCGGAAAAGATCCTGCTGACGGCGGCTTCAAGCTGGGTGTCCTTCTAGCCGTTGCAGTCGGTGGAGTCGAACTGGCCGAAGCGGAACAGCTTGTCGAAAAAGCACATGGTGTCTGCCCGTATTCCAAAGCGACAAGTGGGAATATTGAGGTAGAATATCAGACAACTTCTTTATAATAGAGACAGGTAAGCAAAGGCTCAGAGGTGAACCTCTGAGCCTTTGCTTATTTCTATAAACAGATGCAGAGGGTACCCACTGTCTTTAGTTCAATCCTCTGAAAACCTAACTCATAACTCTAAAAAGAAGATAACCACCTGTGATTTCTAAAAAATACCATAGGGAAGACGCTGATACCCATACTTATAAGTTGTTTTTCCTAATTTACAGTAATAAGTAAACTAGATCTTTTAACTTCCCAAGACTTATTTAATTCCTCTTGTACTTTATCAGTCCAATCATCTTCATGCATTGCAAAGACAAATAAATGAGTTACTCTGCTCATAGAGACATATAATAAATTGTGATCAGTATATAAATACTCATCATCGTTAGTAATCCCATACCTATGCAATAATATCTTGGTCAGTGGCTTATCTTTAAAGTCTACTACCAATACCGAGCGCAATGTTTCACCTTTTACTGAATGGATAGTATAAATATCATCTTTTTTTATTTCGGTATTTACGTCTGACTGCTGTAAATTGGTTATTAACATTTCTATTTGCTTATAAATTTTATTTCTTCCATTTATTTTTTCACTTCCTTTCTCCTCTAATAATTCATTCATAAATTTATTCAGGTCATTTTTTGTTGTACTAGTAAACCCATTTTTTAAAATCTTCACTAGTATAGTATTTAAACGTAAAATGCTAGGGTGGTTATTAATCCATGATTTCAATTCTGAAAGATTACCACTTTCATTACAAATTCTCTTAATTATAAAGTCAATAATAAAAGATTTTAAATCTACATTTACTGATTTGATTTTTTTTTGTTTCTTATTCTTATAAACGGCACCTTTTTTTACTAGGGAAGACCAGTTTCTTGCCCATACTAACACTTTGTCTTCTTTAGTGCTTTTTTTAAAAGACTTATCCAGACTCTCATACTCTTCAATAATCTTTTGATATTCCAAATAAATTTCTTCTTCATCCTTATATAACAAAATTATGGGTTTAAATGACTTTTTTTCTGGATATGCTTGGATGTTAGCATTCGGCATCAGCACATTTAGATGATTAGCAATTTCGTTACCAAAACGATTAGTCATGTTCAATCTCAGAACCTGTTTTTCTTCTATAATAGGCATTGGTTGATTATAAGTGATAGTTTGATAAGGATCTCCAATTTTCTGAAAATATTCTTCTCTGTTCCAAAAAGAGCATCAAGTAACTCAATGCCGTCGGGAGTTGTATCTTGAAATTCGTCTAAAAAAACATATTTAAAACGCATTCTTAATATTTCTTTAAATTTATCTTCAAGTAAATAGCATCTTGAAAATAAAAAAGTGTCATCATGGATTAGAAAACCTTGCTTCTTTCTCATTATTTTAGCTTCTAACATACGTGACTTGTGCTTATCAAATTTTTCCCAGTCAGTAGAGTTATATAAATCTAATGTATTATCTTTTGTATTTAGATACAATTTGCTCTTTATTATTCTCTTTGATATTGCCTCTACAACACCATCATTCATCCAAGTATTTTTACGTTTTAGGTAAGATTTATAAAACTCTAAATTTTCGTTATCGTTATCAAAACTAAGTTGATTATGTTTTAATTTATTTTTAAAAAATGGTAAGACACAATAACGATTAAAAAATTCATGGATTGTTCCGATGAAATGTGGATGATTAAGTGAACCAATTCCAGTATTAATTAGAACATTATTAATTTCATTAACAGCCACATTCGTATGTGTAATAATACACACGCCCTCTTTACTATTAGAAGCGTTTAAATTTTTCAATAATAATACTATCTTTGCAGCTAAGGCAGTGGTCTTTCCTGTTCCCGGGCCTGCAACAATTGTTTTTGACTTGGTTAATTCAATAAATTCCCTTTGTTTAGTATTAAAATAACCATTGCCCAGTAAAATTTTTTCAACTAATTCATAGTCTCGCTCTTTAATTTGCACCGTCCTCTCCTCCAGTTACGTGATAAATTGCGTTTATTAGATGTTTTAATGATTGGTCTAATAACAATATTTCTTTTAATCTAGATTTATTATCTGACAAATATTTAGCAAATTGTTGAGCTACAACAGCTTTTGAAATATCCTTTTCTAGTAAAAATTTATAAACCATTGTCGCTCTCTTTTCATGCTCCGTATATGCTTCCCATTCTTTCTTTTTTTTAAGTCTATTTGGCTCAAGAGAATAGTGGGATTCTAATAATATTTTCTCAAAATCTTCTTTTAAACTACTTAAAGCAATAGAGTGTTCTAATGTCCAAGGGTTTGAAATAAATACCCTTGTATTTTCAACATCATCAGAGTATCTTTTCTTTATTTCCAAAGTCATTTTATCCTTATACTCTTCAAATTGTGGCTCCAATCCCTCTAAGTGCTCGACAATTTTAGTATAAATCTCTTCATACTTTTGTTTTAGTTCATTCTTTTCCAACCTTTCTTTAATACTATGACCGTAAATTGTCTTAGACTTATCTAATACATCTTTTACTGTTATATATACTCTCTCTAATTCTTTATTAGTTTCAGCAGACTCGAATAAATTAGCAATAGTCCTATTTAATTTCTCATCTATTCTGATATAAGATGGTTCTTCATAATAATTAACAGGCTTTAAATCTAAATCAGTGATTATTGAAACAGGGAAATTTAATGGTTTCTTTGAATCAGATCTCAGAAAAATAGAAGCATATCTTTTGAAAGCGAGATTACCGACATTAATAATAGAAATTCCATATCTATGCAACGGTCTTCCTATCACTTCTGAAATTGCCGGTAATAATAAATTCTCAGCATCTCCTTCAACGAAAATAACTCCTTGAGCAAAAAACATATTTGCTTTAGTTGCATCTAAGAAACGTTCTAAAAACTCATAATCTGATGCGTTTAATTTTGTATGACCTTTTTTCATAGAATAGGCTTCTTTATTGTAAACAAAAATTATACTCTCAAGGGAAATTGATGAAGCCAATACAGGACTGTGGGAGGTGAAAATGTATTGTATTCCTGTATCTTTAGATTGTTCTTCAAAATGCTTTATTACACGTAGCTGAGCCTGTGGATGTATATGTGCCTCTACTTCTTCTATTAGAGCAATCTGGGGCCCAATTTCCGCTTCGCTTAGTAATAGTAATTCAACTGCCATGAATAGTAAATTCGAACTTCCTAATCCAGTCCCAACCTCACCAAGATTCAATTCGAGTTTTCTTAGTATTTCAACAAAACTCATTTCTTTGCTCCTAATTTCAGGGGTTTTTTGATTATTATCCTCAAAAAAATGACTAACTGTTGAACCAACTTTATTCAATACTGGCTCATCCAGAATTGTCTTTAATTCATCAAATGCCTTTGCAAAACTATCTATAATTTTTTTTTGATCATGACTATCTTCAGCAAAGCTACCTAAGTTCTTTACAACCTGTGCTATTCTTGAGCGCTTACCCGGGCTTAGTTCTGCTGCTGCATCTCTTAAAGGTTTTAAATATGTCACCGATAATAACTGTTTAACAGTATCATCAAGGGCATTTTCTAAGTTTTCAGGACCT
Organism: Rossellomorea oryzaecorticis; assembly: GCF_045897515.1. Taxonomy (NCBI): domain Bacteria; kingdom Bacillati; phylum Bacillota; class Bacilli; order Caryophanales; family Bacillaceae; genus Rossellomorea; species Rossellomorea oryzaecorticis. Next base: position 90,961 of record NZ_JBJOSA010000008.1, read on the forward strand.
GCTTTCACAGTCTTTTTTATTTTTTTTTGTTTGTTTATATCTTCGTATACTTCCGCTTCCATTAAAACCCTGAGTTCTGTATCTTTTGAAGATATTGTTAGCCAATCATAAAAAAAGGATTCTTCCATATGGCTTAAATCTTTAAATATACACTCTACTTTCATACTGGTGGAATTTTCATAAAAATCTTGTTCAGTTACCCAATTAACATCTTGATTATTTGTAGAAAGTACAGTTTTTATTGCATCTATTATTGCAGTTTTTCCTGAATCGTTCTCACCAACAATTACATTTAATCCACTGTTAAATTCAATTTCTACTCCACACTCACCGTTATCCTCCTGTGAAAATTGTCTCCAATTCCATAACTTTAAACTATGTAAATACACTTTAATTCCCTCCTTGTGTTTAAGGATAACACGTTTACTGGTTTATTTTGTAAGTTATCATTAATTATATGGACTCAACTTAGTGACTCGAGTTTTAGATTAAGATAACAAATGTTTTCTACTCAAACTTCATTTAATGATAAAATAAATCCAACAAACTTCCAAAAAGAGGTGCCTTAGTATGATCATATACCAAGCAACCAAAACCGAATTCATCTCAGACGTAACAAACGAACTCCTAGTAGAACGCCTCTACGACTCCTACAAACAGAAAATTGGTCGTACCTCAAAAAGTGAAATCAATTCCTGGGAGCATTCGCTGCAGCGTATGTCGAATGTAATGCAGGATAAGGAGATTCCTGATGATACGTCGGTTGCGATTGAGTTTAAGATTCCCAATACGTCGAAGCGGGTGGATTTCCTGGTGGCGGGCCATGATGGTTTTCAGGATCATGTGGTCATTGTGGAATTGAAGCAGTGGTCGGAGGTAGAGAAGGTTACGTCCAAGGATGCACTAGTGTCCACCTTTCTCGGTGGAGGGATGAGGACGGTCACGCACCCTTCATATCAGGCCTGGTCCTATGCGGCTTTGATTCATGACTTCAACCAAAATGTCCAGGATCAGCATATCTTGTTGAATCCGTGCGCCTATTTACATAATTACCGAAAGTCAGAGAATGACCCATTGATGGATTCTCACTATGCGGATCATCTGGCTAAGGCTCCTGTTTTTGCGAAAGGAGAGATTCAGAAATTAAGAGATTTTATTAAAAGATACGTCCGTTATGGCGACCGTAATCAATTAATCTATCAAATCGAACACGGCAAAATACGCCCGTCCAAGTCACTGCAGGATTCACTGGCAAGTCTTTTGAGAGGGAATCAGGAGTTCGTGCTGATTGATGAGCAGAAGGTTTTTTATGAAGATGCCTACCATTTAGCTCTTGAGAGTATCAAGAACAACCAGAAAACGGTCATGATTATCGAGGGCGGCCCTGGTACAGGCAAATCGGTGATGGCTGTGAACCTGCTAGTGAATTTAATCAATCAGGAGCTGACGGCTCTTTATGTATCTAAAAATTCGGCTCCGCGTAACGTGTATGCTTCCAAACTGAAAGGGACAATCAAGAAAACGCAGATTGATAACCTGTTTAAGGGATCCGGAAGCTTCACTGAATCCGAAAAGGATGAATTTGACGTCCTCATTATAGATGAGGCACACCGCCTAAATGAAAAATCGGGTCTCTTCAGCAATTTAGGTGAAAACCAGATTAAAGAAGTGATCCACTCGTCTAAATTCACGATATTCTTTATAGATGAAAATCAAAAGGTAACGTTAAAGGATATCGGAAGTATTGATTTAATAAAGAAATACGCTGATGAGACAGGTGCCCAACTAATCCAGGGTAAACTGGTTTCACAATTCCGATGTGACGGCTCCGATGCTTATATCGCCTGGCTGGATGATGTGCTTCACATCAGGGAAACCGCCAATGCAATCGACCGCGGAATGGATTATGACTTCAGGGTATTCGATAACCCGAATGTTATGCTGAAAGAAATCGAAGAGCTAAATAAGAAAAACAACAAATCACGTATGCTGGCAGGATACTGCTGGGAATGGCCGAAAAAGGGCAGGACAGATACGCTTCACAAGGACATCGTCATACCGGAACACAACTTTCAAATCAGTTGGAATCTTTCGGACAGCATCTGGGCCATCGAGCCGGATTCGGTCACTGAAGCAGGATGCATACACACATCCCAGGGACTTGAATTTGATTACGTCGGCGTCATAATCGGACCAGACCTCGCCTATCAAGACGGCCGGGTAGTCACTGATTACACCAAGCGGGCCAAAACTGATCAATCCCTAAGGGGAATCAAAACAATGGCAAAAGAAAACCCGGAAAAAGCGCAGGCACTCGCCGATCAAATTATCCGCAATACTTACCGCACTCTTATGACAAGAGGCCAGAAGGGATGTTTCATCTTCTGTACAGATCCGGAACTGAATGAGTACTTCAGAGAACGCCTGAATAAATCGGGTGTTTATGAGAACTTATCACCTGGAACATCGATTGCTGCCGAGGAACGAGGTAAGTATTAACCGTGTGATAAGATTACTCTAGATTACAACGGGATCAAGCGGTTGATTGGAGTGCAAGACGAAGACTCCTGCGGGAAGAGTAGCTGATGTGAGACCCCGCAGGAGCGAACGCGACGAGGAGGCTCACGGGCTACCCGCGGAAAGCGAAGTCTTGCACGGAAATCATTAGCGGTATTAATACTGCTCTCTCAAATTAGAAAGGGGATAACTTACATGAGCGAAATCCAACACCTAACAAAAAAACTAAACCAATTCATAGACGAACGAAACTGGGGACCCTCCCAAACCCCTAAAGACCTCGCCATCTCTATTTCCATCGAAGCCGCCGAGCTGCTCGAAGACTTCCAATGGATCAGCAGCGAAGAAGCGGTTGAAAAGAACGGAGAAAACATCCGGGAAGAAATTGCGGATGTTTTGATCTACTCTTTAATGCTTTGTTCTAAACTTGATTTGGATGTGAAAGAAATCATTGAAGAGAAAATGGTGAAGAATGCACGGAAATATCCTGTACCGGTTAAAAAGTGATGAACGCAATAAGAAAGGAAGCTGGTTCACATGTTTCTAACCCTTAAGCAACGAAAGGCGGTAAGACTCATTACAGGCTGTGCCGCCTTATATGGGACCATTTCTTTTTTATACTGTTTAATTTTATATACAGAGGTAAATACAAATGCGATCATCCTGACTCTATGCACCCTCTATTTATTCTATGGTTCTTCCCTGAAACCGGAAAAAGCTGAATAGAACGACAAAAGGCAGTACTGCACCCAGCACCGCCCTTTCCATCAATCCCTGTCCCTTGCCACCTGCGTATCACGGATATTCTTCTGAATCGTAATTGCTGCAAACAGGCTGAGGACAAATGACATGCCATAAAATCCTTTTTCACTCAGGATGATGCTGCCGGCATTATAAAGCCCGATTGCCATCAAGGCGATGGCGACGATGACGGCAAACCAGCTGAGGCCGTAATAGATGCCTGACACCGGTATATCCTCTTCCTTGTCCCTGACCGCTTTTTGCAGGGAAACCGCTGCATACAGTCCGAATACGAGTACAGCGAAGTAATAGCCTTTCTCATTCAGCTCCATTCCCGCATTGAACAGGCCGATCAGATAAGCGGCCACCCCGATCACCAATGCAGCCCAGCTCGCGCCTTTAAACGCGGAAGTCGGTTCTCCTTCTTTTCTTTCCACCTTGATCTTCGGTTTCTTGTCATCGTTCTTCACTAATGGATTCTCATTGAAATCAGACATTCGCCGCTCCCCTTTACTGTCATAGAATATAAGTGCTGTTATCAGACCAATTATAGCAATATTTTACATATATTGTTTACTCTTATTGTATTGATTTTAATTTTTTTCCAAATAGATTCGTTCCTGCTTACTATATTCCATTCGTTTTCCTTTGATGTTCCTGAGCAAGAAAAATAATCACCCCATAATACAAGTGACGCACCCCCTGTACCACTCATACATTAAAATAATTATTTTAAAGGGGGGCTCCTTATGAACGATATTCACACACTTTGCCAGCAGTTCGGTCAGATTCTTAACAAAAAAACGAAGATGAAGAATGGGGTTTGCTCAGTGAATTTCCACCGCGACCTTCAGGTAACCATTCAGGGCCGGCCCAGCCGCAGTGAGCTTCATTCAAAAGCATCGTTTGAATCCTTGGATCATGGGGGCAATGCCCTTAACCTCGGGGAAACCGTCATCCTTGAGGAAGAAGTGCCTGCTTTCACAAGAAGCCTTACCCAGAACGGCATCATCGTCAGCGCCATCCATAATCATTGGCTGTTCACCAAGCCCGTCATTCTTTATGTTCATTTTCAATCGGTTGAACCGCCGCTGCAGTTTGCCCACAAGGTGGCTCAAGCTTTTAAAGTATTGAAATGACCTGACTGTTCCCTGCCCTAACCTTTCTGCACATCCGCCCATACCCTGTGCATAAGATAAATGGATATGTTAGCGAGAAGGAGGATACCCATGTAATTCAATCAACAATGGACGGCTGAACATCGGCCCGCCGCAGATACCCGGTTGATCAAAGATATCAAGAAAGCAATAAACGCCGAGTACAGCGCAATCGCATGCTACGAGAAGTTAGCCGGGAACGCACCGACACAGCAGGAGAAGGACAGGATCCTTGAGATCCAGAAGGATGAAAAGAGACATTTGAAGGAATTCAGCAACATTTATACCGCCCTGACAGGAAGCAAGCCTTCATACAAAATCACTGAAACCTGCCCTGATAACTACAAAGCAGGAATTGAATTTGCTTTCAATGACGAACAAGGAGCCGTGGATACCTATTTAGATATAGCAGATAAGGCGCAGGATCCAATTATCAAAGAACGATTCCGGCGTGCTGCATCCGATGAACAGAATCATGCCGTCTGGTTCTTATCTTTTATACAAAAGAATGCCAGGAACGCGCATACCCGCAGACAAAACGTTGATTTCGGGGCCAAAGGGGCACTGAATGCAGCTTCGCTGACCCTTCCCGAGATGCTTACCTATGCCCTTCAGGACGAATACCTCGCCCAGGCAAGATACAACAATATCATCGGGAACTTCGGAAATATCCGGACCTTTGTCCAGATCAAGGAAGCTGAATTGAGGCATATCAATGCTCTGCTGCCTTTATTCCAGCGTTACCAGGTACCGGTTCCGGCAGATACATCCCAGTCTTTGGTCACCACTCCCGGGGATATCAAGGCGGCCTACGCTGCAGGGGTGCAGGGGGAAATCGATAATATCGCCATGTATGACCGGTTCTTATCAATGAATATCCCGAGTGATGTGCGAATGGTCTTCACGCAGGTGCGGAATGCCTCTGTGAACCATCTGGCGGCTTTTGAGAGAGGACTTGCGAGAGGTTGATTTCAACATGCAGGATTTGATGACGACAGCACAATGACCTCCTCTGTAACAAAAATGTTGCTGACTTTTTACAAGGTCTCAACAGATCAGCTTCTAAACTTCATCTTTCCTCAACATTCACATGTTCTAATAGAGGCAAGACATATTCATTGGAGGTCAACATTATGAAGAAACGCGTCACGCTTGGATTATCTCTTACACTTTTAGCTTCAAGTGCTGCTTCTGCATTTGCAGACGGACCAGCTCAAAATCATGGCCATCATAACCAGAAGCAAATCAAAAGCGTGGAATTCCAATCTATGAAAGCACCATCCACCATTGAGAACATGGTAAAAACATATTCAGAAGCGTCAGTGAAAGTGACGTACAAAGATGGAAGTGTTGAGGAAACGCCTCTTCATTATAATCAGCTGTTCCTATCCAAAGATAAAATTGCAGAGAATAAAGGGGAGCTCATCCCTGCCGGTACACCGATCGATGCAGAAGGGAACCCGATCATCGACCGGAGCATCCCGGATCAGCCTTCCCCTTATATTTCGGATGCCCCTGATTCCAACAGCTTCATCGAGATCAACGGGAAATCATACATCATCTCTCATTATGAGTATGACTCAGTCGATAATGCAGGAAATGAAGTCTCGGGCCTTCCGGCATCCATGACGCTTACACAGGTTGATAAAGACCCTGAAACAGGCGAACTGAGCGTAAACCATGCCAAGAAAATCGATTTCTCAAATGTAAACGGCTTGTGGACTCCATGTAACGGATCCACTACCGAATGGGGCACTCACCTAGGGTCTGAAGAATACGAGCCTGATGCACGCGCATTCGAAGATCCAACCTCCAGTGCCTATAAAGATGTAACGAACTTTGCCAAGCACTACTTTGGCGATGAAACGAAAGCCAATCCTTACTTTTATGGATGGATCCCTGAAATCTCCATCGATAAAAACGGGGAAGCATCAGTCGAAAAGCATTACAGCACGGGACGTTTCTCACATGAAACGATGCAGGTTCTCCCTGATAATAAAACGGCCTTATTCGGGGACGACGGCAAGAACACCATGATGTTCATGTATGTAGCCGACAAAGCAAAGGATTTCTCTGCAGGGACGCTTTATGCTGCGAAATTCAACCAAACAGGTACGGATAATGGCGGTAAAGGCGATCTGCAGTGGATCAAACTCGGACATGCTTCGGACGATGAAGTGAAAGCAATCATTGATAAAGGGACGACTTTCAGCGACATCTTTGAAACATCCGACAAGCCTGCCGAAGGCTTCACGGCAGTCAAAACAGCCGCAAGCAAGAATGTTGAATACCTGAAAGTGAAACCAGGTATGGAAAAAGCAGCCGCATTCCTTGAATCCCGCCGCTACGGAGCCATCCTTGGGGCCACTTCCGAATTCAACAAAATGGAAGGCATCGCGGTAAATGAGGAAGACAAAAAAGCTTATATCGCCATTTCTTATCAAGAAAAAGCCATGTTAAAAGAGCCTGGCGCGGTACAGGATGACATCCAGCTTCCTGAGCTGAAATCGGGCGTAACCTACCAGCTTAATCTAACATCGCACCAAAAAGATCAAGACAACGGTAAAATCAAAAGCCGCTATGTCCCTGCCAGCATGGAAGGACTGGTCATCGGACAAGACCTTGAAAAAGCGGACGCATACGGAAACACAGCGGATCCTGAAAAGGTCGCAAACCCGGACAATTTAAGCTTCTCAAACGATATGGATACACTGTTCATCGGGGAAGACAGCTCTTTACACACAAACAACTTCGTCTGGGCCTATAATGTCAAAACGAAAAAACTATCACGAATCCTGTCTGTCCCGGTCGGTGCAGAAGCAACGGGACTCCGTGCAGTCGAAAACCTGAAAAACTCCCGCTACGTACTGAGCAACTACCAGCACCCGGGTGAAGACATCAGCGACAAAGAAATCACCGCTGTCGATAAAGAAGAACTAACAAACGAAATGAAGAAAACCATCGGCATCCAGGAAACGGGCGGTGTCGGCTATATCTCCGGCCTTTCTTCGAACACACCACCTTATATGAAACACAAAGAAGACAAATAAGTTAGAAAGCACGCCTCAGTAGCAGGCGTGCTTTTTTTATGTAGGGCCGGTTCCCCCGCCTATTATTATGTATAATGATACTATGGAAAAATAAGTTAATCACTCGGAGATATGAAGATGACAAAAAATGATTCTGCTAATTACGTATTGCATGCCAAAAGTGATGAGTTTTATTGGGAAGGGAACGGGCAATTATCCATCAAAACGTTCTCGAACGGCAAAGCCCGTTATCAGACAAATCGGGGTTTTTATGCCATCGAAGAAGACAGGTATCTCCTGCTGAACGCCGGCCCTTACACCATTTCCATTGACGAACCAAGAGAGGTCGAGTCATTCTGCATCTTCTTTCAAGACGGATTTGCAGAAGAAGTCTTTCACTCCTTATCAGAAACAAATGACAGGCTTTTGAGCGATCCATTCAAGGATAAGAGTCCCCTCGGTTTTTTTGAAAAAACCTATCCTCAAAATGCGGCTTTATATGCCGTGTTGCATGATTTTAAACGGACACTGTCAGGCACAGAACGCATGTCCATCGGCTATGAAGAACAATTTCATCAGATCATGCAGGCACTCTTAGACGATCAGCTGCAGATCTATAAAGAGGTTGAATCACTTAAAGCAGTGCGAAAATCAACGCGGGTAGAATTGTATAGAAGAGTGAACACAGCCCATGAGTATATACGGGCATATTATGACCGGTCCGTGAAGCTCGATGATATTGCAGCGGCAGCCTGTCTATCTCCAAACCACTTATTACGGACGTATAAGCAGATATACAAAAGGACCCCCCATCAGCATATAACCGAATTCAGGACTCAAAAAGCCAGGCAGCTGCTATCTGAAACAGATTACACGATGACAGAGATCACTTTTTTATTGGGTCTCCAAAACCCGGTATCCTTCAGTAAGCTGTTTAAACAATTTACAGGCATTTCTCCGGCAGACTATCGAAAAAAGGTGAGAATGGATAAGACAAGATAATAGGAATTTTTTATTCTTATAAAGTAAGAACAGTCGAAAGGAGAAGGATTTATGGAAACAGCACTGATTGAGAAAGTGGGACAAATCGGACTACCGGTGAAAGACCTGGACAGAGCATTGAGGTTTTACAAGGGAACGCTTGGACTCACCCTCCTGTTTAACACAGATCGCATGGCTTTTCTTGAGGCAGGCGAGCTGCGGCTTATGTTATCCCTTCCCGAAAAAGACGAATTCGCCCATTCCAGCTCGGTTCTTTATTTCCAGGTAAAGAACATAAAAGAAGCGTACGAGCGCTTATCGGGGAAGGAAATCCAATTTATCGGCGAACCGCATATGGTCGCAAAAATGGAGCAAACCGAGACGTGGATGGTATTTTTCAAAGACACAGAAGGAAATACACATGCATTCATGAGTGAGGAGCAAGGATAAGATATGAAAGGAGGCCGCCTTTTACAGGAGGTCTCCTTTTGGCATTAATTGGTCCAAGCGCGTACCCTTGCACTTTTCCGTCAATACTATTAAAGTATATACTGGTACAAATCCATCCTGACCGGGATGGGATCAAATGCATCATCTTACTTTTTAATTTTGGGAACATGGTTTCCCTGAAGGAAAGGGTTTTATATATTATGAAGAATAATTTTTGGCATGAGTTGCCTCGGCCGTTTTTTGTGTTGGCACCGATGGAAGCCGTGACCGATGTCGTGTTCCGCCATGTCGTGAGTGAAGCGGCGAGACCCGACGTGTTTTTTACAGAGTTCACGAATACAGAAAGCTACTGTCATCCGAAAGGAAAAGACAGTGTGCGCGGGCGTCTGACGTTCACGGAAGATGAACAGCCGATCGTCGCCCATATATGGGGGGACAAGCCCGAATATTTCCGTCAAATGAGTATCGGGATGGCTGAGATGGGCTTCAAGGGAATCGATATCAATATGGGCTGCCCTGTGCATAACGTTGCAGCGAACGGAAAAGGCTCCGGCCTGATCAACCGTCCGGAAGTCGCTGCGGAACTGATCCAGGCTGCCAAAGCGGGAGGACTTCCTGTCAGCGTGAAGACGCGCCTCGGTTATACGAAAGTCGAGGAATGGCACGACTGGCTGAAGCACCTGCTGGAGCAGGACATCGTCAACCTGTCCATCCACCTCCGTACAAGAAAAGAAATGAGTGAAGTCGATGCGCACTGGGAACTGATCCCTGAGATCAAGAAACTCCGTGACAAAATCGCGCCTCATACCTTGCTGACGATCAACGGGGACATCGCTGACCGCCAGCAGGGACTGGAACTCGCCGAAAAATACGGCATCGACGGTGTCATGATCGGACGCGGGATCTTCCATAATCCATTTGCATTCGAAAAAGAAAAGAAAGAGCATACGAGCGAGGAGCTCCTCGACCTTCTGCGGTTGCAGCTGGATCTTCATGATCAGTACAACGATGAACTCGAGCCCCGTCCGTTCAAACCGCTCCGCCGCTTCTTTAAGATTTATGTACGCGGATTCCGCGGTGCAAGCGAGCTCCGGAATCGTCTGATGGAGACAGAAACCACGGATCAAGTTCGCGCTCTGCTTGATGAGTATGCAAGTGCAGTGAAGGAAGATGAAGGGTTTTCGGTTTCTAAGTAAAATAAAAAAGGGTCAGTCCCCAGTGAGAGTATACTTACTGGGAGGCTGATCCTTTTTTTATATTCAGAGCCTTCGAATTCCATTTGGAAGGGTATTTCTTTTCAACAAAATCCGAAAGCCAAATGGCAGCGGCAAACACAATCAGATAAACAAGAAAGGAAATAGACAATTTCCAGCCGGTATAGGTGAAAACATGAAATTGCACGGATGTCCATTCTAAAGCGATCGCTGCGACACCCCAAAACAACAAAAAGAATATACGTTTCAACCCTTCAGGCTTATAATGCTGATACGAGTTCACTACAAAATAAGGAAGGGTTGGGTATGTGATAAAGTGCAGTACCACATCAAATAACTCATGGGTTTTATGATCGATCGTAAAGTAAAGTTCATATGGCTTCACCGTAAGAGTAATATCAGCGAGCAGCGCAAGAAACACATTAAACGTCCAAATGATCGTGACCGTAACAGCCGACAGGCGTTTTGGCAGCATAAACAAAAGCGCCCAGGTAATGATGGTGGAAATGATAATAAACAGTTCATTTTCATCAAATTCCCGGGGGAGAGGGAAAATCATATCGTATTCACCTCTTTGTTTCTATCCATACCCTTTTCTAAATAAAATGCGTAAACAGCCATCAGAAGAAGAATAAAGATGTATCGCAAATAGGAATAAAACACATTCCAGTTTACCCATTCCAAATAGTGAATGGATACGAAATAGACTTCAATTGAAACGAGTGCTGTTAAGAGGACGAATACAGTGACCAGTTTTTCTAAAACCGTCCTTCCTGAGAACAAAATATAGATGATCCATAAAAGTAAAGCCGGCTTAAGGGACAACTCAGGGATCTTCTGCGTCCAAAAAATCAATTCACTGTAGGGATCCTGCCTTGTTAACTTTAAATTTAAGTTTATGATCACACCTGTATTCGTAAGAAGGATATTGGATAACAAATAACCTCCTATGACATGAATGACATTCATTTTCTTCGTCAATACATAAAGCGAAAGAAAGGATAGTAGTGCTAAAATCAGGAAAAGCCATACCGAAATCATTACAGTCACCAACTTTGTTTATATGTAAATATGTTTTACATAAAAGAATGAAATTACACGGTATGGAAGAAATTATACGCCATACTTTATTTATTCTTTATCGCTTCTGCAAGCTCATACAAAGCCTGCTGATTTTTGATGGAATAGTTCCTGCCTTCTTTTTGCAAATATCCCTTCTCACAAAACTGCGTCAGGACATGCAGCAGGTGGCGGTAAGAGACGCCAAGATAATCACAGACGATGACGTGCTTCTCCAGGTAAACTCCTTTATCGGACGTTTGTAAAATAAAGTCTGCAAGCCTGTTCTCAAGCGGAAAAGCAAGGCTCTGTGAATACTTTGCGGCCATCAAGGTTGCCTTCAGACTCAGGAATGTTGTCAGTTCACGAAGGAATTTCGTATCTTCAAGCAATTTGGTGCGGTACCTGGAAAAAGGCAAAGCAAAACAGACGGTTTTAGTGGATGCCTGAATTCCTTTTGTATAGTACACATCGTTCAGTAATTCCATCTCACCAATATAATCATGCGCATTGATAAAGTTGATAAGTGACACTTTACCATTTTGATGCGTAACGTATATTTTTGCTTTTCCTTCTGTCACATAAAATAAGTAATCGGGTCTATTCCCTTCTTGGATGATCCATTCATCCCGCTTATATTCCCTTACCTCAAGAAATTCTTCAATCTGAAAAGAAAATCGATGAGCGATTGAGTGATTTTCTAAATAAATCCGCTTTTTCTCACCTTTATAAATTTCCATCTTCCACCTCGAAAATATGAGATATCTCATATTAATCTTCCTTGATCCCATGATATCATGCGTTTGACAAGGAGGATACACAATGAATACACAACGTTGGATGAGCACTCATTTTTTTAGTTTCTTTCTGACATGGGGAATCTTTCTCCCTTATTGGTCAGGATGGATGATACAAACAAAAGGCATTACGGTTTCAGAAGCAAGTTTAATCATGAGCATAGGCTTAGTGGCGAGGGGACTGTCCACGCTGTTTGCCTTTCCTTATTTACTGGAAAGGGTCAGTAATAAAGCACTCTTGAATATAGCCGGAATTGGTACACTGGCCGCGCTTCTCAGCTATATCCCGGCTGACTCGTTCACTGCCTTACTGATCGTAACCGTCATCCTGCACATCTTTTACCCTACCTTGATGCCGGCTTTAGACAGCGTTGCCGGCGTCCTTGTGCAAAGCAAGCAATTGAAGCACTACGGGAAAAGCCGACAGTGGGGATCGATCGGATTTGTATCGGTAGGAATCCTGTTAACAGTCTTTACAGGGATGTTCGGGGATAACATGATTTTTTGGGCACTGCTGCTGGGGATCAGCTGCTTTGTGGCTCTCAGCTTAACGAACGGCCCTGAGATTTTATCGAAGAAACCGCAGATAAGTCAGTCCACGAAGGTCAATATTCTTGATTTATTCAAGACGAAACATTTCCTGGTCGTCCTGATTATTGTGGTGCTTCTTCAAGCAGCCCACGCTGCCTATTACAACTATGGCTACATCTTTTTACAGGAGATACACGCACCGATCTATCTCATCGGTGTCATCATTAACATTGCCGTCATTGCAGAAATTATCTTTTTTTCGATGGCCGATAAACGTTTTAACCGATTTTCGCCAGGAACCTTATTGGCGCTGGCTGCAGCCGGCTCTTCGCTGCGGTGGATCTTGGTGTTTACGTTCCCAAACGTTGTGGTGTTCTGCATTGCACAAACCCTGCATGCATTTTCGTTTGCGATGGGGCATTATGCTTTTATGAAATACTTAACTACAAACATTCCGCATACACACATCCCGAAAGCTCAGGGCATGTATTCAGCCTTTGCACTCAGTTGGAGCACGGCGGTGTTTACGATATTCGGAGGGTTCTTATATGAAATCGAGCCAAGATTTGCTTTCATCGGAATGCTTGCCTGCAGCTTGCCGGCGATGTTCATTGCGCTTGGGTATCGGAAGCTGGAAGTGGAGAAGGATGTGCTGGTGTCTGCTGAAGTGCGTTAATAGAAATAAAAAAGAAGTTTATCTGCATATGGATAAACTTCTTTTTTATTTGCCGGGGAGACTCGCTGCGTTGACGCTAGCAATCTCCATTCACTTTGAACAACTACCATGTTAACTTGGAATTCTTTATTTCTTCGTCCCACATATTCTCTAATTCTTTTATTACTTTTAATGGTAAGCTTCCTACCGAGGAAGAGATATTCTGATTTAATTGCTGAATATTTCTTGCTCCGGGTATGACGGTAGACACCGCATCGTATGAAAGGATATATTGCAGGGCTGCTTGTACCATGGAAGTGTCATCTCCCCGGGTATGACGGACTTTCTCTACCAGCTTCCCTCTTCTCTGGATTTCTTTTTCACTCCATCTGCTCCTGATTCCACTGAATGTACTTGTGGCATCATACTTTCCGGTAAGCCAGCCCGAATCGAGCGGAACCTTGACGATAACACCGATACCCTGTTTGTGGGCTGATTTCATGGCAGCGGATGGTTCCTGATGGAAAAGGTTGAACATAACCTCAATAATCTGACTGTCTGTCTTACTGATTAATTCATCCATCTCTTTTCCAGTATCCACCGAAGCTCCATAAGCTCTGATTTTTCCCTGTTCTTTCAATATCTCCAGTACTTCAAATTGCGGGGAGTCTCCATTAAGGGTTGAGAAAGGAGGATTATGGAGCAGAAGACTATCAAGATATTCAGTTTGTAATCTTCGTAAACTGTCTTCCACTGACAAAATCAATTTCTCAGGCTCGAAGCTTTGTTCATCATTGGATTGATGTCCACATTTACTGCTGATGACCACTCGATCTCTTTTTCCCTTGAAGGCTTTTCCTAGGAGTTCTTCACTTTTACCCGATCCATAATTAGGTGCAGTATCAAAGAAATTGCATCCCATATCCATCGCTTGATGTACTAAATAGACGGCTTCCTCATCGGTCATGCTTCCCCAATCCCTCTGATTGCCCAATTGCCATGCGCCAAACCCTACATCTGACACTTTAATTCCTGTATTCCCCAGGTTACGGGTTTTCATTATCTCCCCACCACATTTCTTATCAATTTTTCAACCCCTGACGATCTCATCCATCACGCGGTTGGTTCTGGCACCCGATTCTCCGCTGCTTGGACACCAATTGCCGCCCTCGGTTAACTCTTTGACAATCGTCGTTACAAGCGGCTGGTGGACATGCTCCGGTCGTTCGAAGCTCCATTGCTGCTGCCCTTCACGGGTCGTCAAGATGACCGGGTCATCCCCAAAGGTAGAAAAGCTGATCTTTCCTTCACTTCCGACAATCTCATTCATATCCACATCTTCAAACGCCGTGAAACACCACATTCCAACCCCATGGACACCGGATTGAAATTGATAGGTACCCGTCACAATATCCTCGGCCTCATAATAGCCTGCTTGATTCGAAGAGAACCCTCTTGCTTCCTGGGTCGGTCCGAGCAGGAAATCGAGAATATCGAGGGTATGGCTGGCCAGGTCAAAGAACAAGCCGCCTCCGGCTAGTTCAGGCTGCACGCGCCATGGAAGATTGTCCGGATCCTTCACGTCGTCCCCCGCTTTTTGATACTGGGTAGTAGAGACAAAACGAACGTCCCCAATCGCCTTTTGATCCAGCAGTTCTTTTATTTACAAGAAGCGCTCCTGCGCACGGCGGTAGTAAGCCACATATAGAGGAACCCCTGCCTCTTTACAGGCAGCCACCATCTCGCTGCATTCTTCAAAACTGCGTGCCATCGGCTTCTCCACATAAACAGGTTTCCCCGCAGCGGCTGCCTTCAGCGTATATTCCTTATGAGAACCAGGCGGTGTCGCGATATAAACCGCATCCACCTCAGGGTCGTTAATCAATGCATCCGCGTCATCGTACCACTTAGGGACCTGATGTCTTTCCGCATAATCCCTTGCCAGCTCGCCCGTTCTCCTCATGACCGCAACAAGTTCCGAGTTTTCAACCTTTTGAAAAGCAGGGCCGCTCTTCTTTTCCGTCACATCTCCGCAGCCGATGATTCCCCACAGGACCTTATCAAATTTCATGGTTACGTTCCCCCTATTGGTTTCGTTAGTAACCATCATACCTGATTTTTCTGAACAATGACTATGATTGATGCATCAGCGTTTGATGTTTTTCCTTTTTTCTCCTCATTCCGTATAGGGTAAATAAAAGAATGAACCATATAGGTGTCAGCAATAAGGCTGGACGAGTTGCCTCAGAAACCATCATGATCACCAGGATCACGGCGAACATGGTCAGCACAGCGTAATTGATAAATGGCGTGAATGGTGCTTTGAATGTTGATTTCAAGTGTAAATCGCGACGTGTTTTCTTATACTTCAGATGACAGATCAGAATTACGCCCCACACCCAGATGAAGCAAATGGCACTTATCGTTGTCACGATCCCGAAGGCCTGCTCCGGCAGCAGTTTACTTAAAAGTGCTCCCGCGGAAATAACCAGTGTGGAGATGAACAGCCCATTGCTTGGCACATGGTTTTTATTCAGTCTGGCAAAAATAGACGGCCCCTGTTTCGTGTTGCTTAAATTATATAGAATCCTGCTTGTAGAGAACATTCCGCTGTTGCAGGCAGAAGCCGCTGACGTCAGCACCACGAAATTGATGATTCCTGCCGCCAGGGGAATCCCGATTAAGCTAAATGTTTTCACAAACGGACTTTCCGCTGCATTGAGGCCTGTCCACGGATTGATGCACAAGAGCACAATCAGCGCGCCAACGTAGAAAAATAAAATCCTTAAAGGAATCTTATTGATGGCCGATGGAATATTCTTTTTCGGATCAGAGGTTTCCGCAGCCGATACTGCAACTAATTCCACACCGACATAGGCAAAAATGACCATCTGGAATGACAGCAGGAAGCCTGACATTCCATTTGGAAATAGTCCTCCATGCTCCCACAGATTGGTCATCGAAACAGTACCTGCATCCGTCTTGAATCCAATCACCAGCAGCACAACGCCGACACCGATCAACACAAGAATCGTGATGACCTTGATTAACGCAAACCAAAACTCCATTTCCCCGAATAGCTTTACAGTAAGCAGGTTGAACCCTAATAAAATGACCACACAGATGAGTGCAGGCACCCACTGCGGGATATCGAACCAATAATTCACGTACACCCCAACAGCGATCACATCGGCCATTGCCGTCATGATCCAGCAAAACCAATAGGTCCATCCCGTCACAAATGCAGCAGAAGCTCCAAGATACTCTTCCGCAATATCCGTCAACGATTGATAACCTGCTTTCGACAACAGAAGCTCCCCAAGCGCCCTCATCACAAAAAACAGGGCAATACCTACGATTAAATAAGCAAAGATGATCGAGGGACCCGCAAGCTGTATCGCTTTCCCGGAACCTAAAAATAACCCCGTCCCGATCGTTCCGCCAATCGCAATCAGCTGAACATGGCGATTTGATAAATCCCTCTTTAATTCTCGTTGTTCCAACCTTAACTCCTCCTTACAAACATTCAGAAAGCAATATTTAGAGCATAAAAAAAGAGACTGGATGCGCTCCAATCTCATGGTCCTAAGAATAACAAATACCATTTTGTATGCCAGCAGCCATAACGGCCTGCACGTCAAAATAAATATCTGATACTCTTCTGTCCTTTTGCCTGAGATTATGAACCCTTCGGCGCCGCGAAAACTCTCGCGGTCTCTCCAGAAGCTGCTCCTGCTATAGTATGATCCATAGCAATCATAGCTTTCTAAGTAATTAAATTGTTTGGTTACTCGTTTTGCTTCGAATAGTTGATTATTTTAAGGGCTGATATGGAGTTTGTCAACAGGAGGAATTCAGTTAACCAGCGGATGTATATTAAGCGGAGTTTCTCCGGTTATATACAAGGAGAATCTCGTTTTAGGAGTATTTAAGAGGAATTTTTCCGATTATGCCAAATATAATTTCTCATTTTAACGTTTTTTGAGTCAATAGACGGCATTACTCCGTCTATTTACGCTATTTTCAATTCTATATGCTAATTAGGCGGAATTTTTCCGTTTATTTATCAGAGTAGGTGTTTAACCTGATCCGCCAAGCGATAAGAGCGGATCCTCTTGATCCCAGATTCGGGAATCAACATCTTTTTATCAACTAGTTGAGTAAGCAATTTTTTTACCGTCTTGTCAGTTCGCTTCAAATACTTTTCCACTTCTATAGGGGATATAGCTTTTCCTTTTCGAATCGCTAGTCGAAGCACTTCCTTTTCTGCATAAGATAGAGTAGTCTGATCCAGCTCATCACCTAGCCATCGGCCAATCACTTGCTGAACGACCTGCTGGCATCGACGAGGTTTTTCTTTAACCTGGTCATAAGAAAAGCGTATGACAGTCCACCCGTCCATTACCAACTGGTTTTGACGCTCCAGACTGTCGGAAAATTGCCATCTGCTTATATTCTTTAAGTGAGGGCCATACCCATCGACCTCAAAACAAATCCGGATAGCTGGACGAATATAAGCAAAATCTAAATACCGTTTTCCATCTTTAAAATCATCGATTTCAAACTCTGGATGAAGATACCGAAAATGATAAAACGAAGGCCACCAAACTTGCTTCAAAAACAACTTTTCAGCCTGATTGTGACCTTCTTGTAAACGCCTCAACCGTTCACCTTTTCTTTCCTGAGAGTGAGCATTCATAAAAGCCTGGTACTCTTCTTCAAATCCCACAGCAATCCTCCTCAATAATCATCAAACTTTTATAGTTAGACTAAAAGAATTTGAAAACCGTTCTTTCCTCAATTTCTTCTACTATAAAATTTTGAAAGACCTTTATCTATCCCTCAATTGGAACCATAAAATCATATTCAGGAACTCCATACTTCGCAATCATCTTTTCCATATACTCGTCAAAAGATAAATGAAAATGTTCCGGTGGGTTCCCAAATAGGATGGTAAATACTCCGTTTTCGAAAGAAATTAAATAGCTTTTCTCCTGGTTAACATTCTTCTCCATAAGTGATACCTTTAACTCTTCCAATTGCTCACTAGTGAGACTATCGTTCAACATCACCTTTTTGCAGTTTCCATCTTTATTTTCCAATACAAACATACCGTGTCCTTCACGTTCCTCTTCCTTGTACTTAATAGAATTTTCGGTATATTTTTCTATTGTTTTGGTGTAATAATAACCGCACACCTTACAAAAAATGTACTTCTCATCAGTTTTGTAATAATCATCTACAAAAGCAGAACGTTCACAACCGGGGCATTTAATAGCATACCTAATCGATGCCAAAAATGGATCATCTCCCTTATTTTTTTGTTTTCAGACATCTTTTTAAAATAAATGAGTGTAAAATCTAGAGGGAAAAAGAGGTTTATTGTGGTTTCAACTGAAGAGAAATAAAGAAGCAAATAAAGATTCAAGGAGTAGTTAAATTAAGAGGAATTTGAGGAAAGAACTACTTTTAGTCTAAAAGAATTTTTTAATTTGTCAATCTATTTTCTTTGCACTTCAGCAATATCTCCCTTCTCATTTCTATTTGCCCTTAGGCCCCCCACAATTAGGAGAGGCCTTTGGCTAAAAACCTCATCACTTATGATACGGTTCCCCCCGATTAATCCGAAACGCTCTATAAATCTGCTCCACCAAAATCAGCCGCATCAACTGATGAGGGAATGTCATTTTCGAAAAGGACAAGGTATCATTTGCCCGCTTCATTACCTCATCACTTAACCCGAGTGATCCGCCGATGACGAAGGCCACTTTGCTTTTTCCATAGGTGGCGAGTTTGTCCAGGTTGTCCGCCAGTTCTTCAGATGATTTCATCTTGCCCTGGATGGCGAGGGCGATGACATGGTGGTCGGGTGAGATCTTGGATAGGATGCGTTCTCCTTCTTTATCCTTGACCTGTACCATTTCTGAATCGCTCAACACTTCCGGTGCTTTTTCGTCTGGCAGCTCGATGATGTCAAGTTTGGCGTAGGCACCGAGCCGCTTTACATATTCACTTATTCCTTGCTTCAAGTACTTTTCTTTCAACTTTCCAACCGTTACAATCGTGATATTCACAGTTCGTCCTCACTTTACAAACAATTTACAAACACATTATCCACAGAACTTATCCACATATCCACACCCGCCGTCCACATACTGTATGAGAATATTAGTTCGCCACAATATATACTGCGTTATTCCCACAATATTCACAGGTTGTGGATAACTGTTCTTCTTTAGGCAGTTCCTTTAGGTCCGGGGCCACTTCATGCTCGTCTACAATGATATCCATCGCAAGCTCCACGTGCTCTAAACAGCAATAAATCAAAGCTCATACCTCCTTGTTTTTTTACGTTTTTTATTTATCCACAGGTAATCATATCACGTATAGAAAAAGCAGGAAAGGTGCTTTCCCCCTCCTGCTTTTTACTTATCCACAACTACATTCTTGATTCGTCCGTCAATTTCATCGTCACGTCTTCTTTTTTGCCGTTCCGGTAGATGGTGACGTTCATTTGGTCGCCGACTTTTTTCTTGTTGTAAAGATGTTTACGAAGATCAATCATATCTTCAACCTTTTCACCATCAAGCGCTACGATGACGTCAAGTTCTTCGAGACCCGCCTGTGCTGCAGGAGAATTCGGGATGACCTGTCTGATCATGACTCCGTAATTAACGTCCTTCGGTAGCTTCAATGTTTCCTGCTGATGGTAGGATGAAATGCGGTTGACGTCTTCAAGGGCTACTCCCATCGCCGGCCGCTTCACTTCTCCGTATTGTTCAAGGTCGTCGATGATCGGCTGTGCCGAATTGATCGGAATCGCTAGACCGATTCCTTCCACCGCTTCCTGTGCGATTTTCATCGAGTTGATCCCGATCAGCTGACCGGAAATATTGATGAGTGCGCCTCCGCTGTTACCCGGGTTGATGGCTGCATCTGTCTGAAGGACTTCCGCATTCCAGTCTTCGACGCCGTCCTGGTTGATATCCACTGGAATCGTACGCTCGACACCTGAAACCACACCTTGAGTGACCGAGCCTGAGAATTGAAGGCCGAGCGGATTTCCGATTGCGATGACCGGTTCCCCTGCTTTTAGCTTATCGGAATTTCCGAATTCAGCGACTGCGTCCTTACCGATTTTACTGCCGTCGATTTCAATGACGGCAAGGTCCGTCCAAATATCGGTCCCTCTAAGCTTTGCAGGTACCTTAGTTCCATCTGCCAGTGTTACTTCAAGCTGATCCGCACCTTCCACTACGTGGTTGTTGGTGGCGATATACGCTTTGTTCCCAGCCTTTTTGTAAATGACACCCGAGCCTGTGCCGGCCGCCTGCCCCTGTGAATCACCCTGCTGTCCCCAGAAGCTTTGGGATTGGATATTCGAGATGCCGACGACAGCGTCGCTTGCTTTTTCAACTGCTTTCGTCACATCCGTCGTCACGTCCACCGATACATTCTTGGTCGTCCCGTTATGATATTCCTCATCCGTCGCCTTTAGATCCTGATCCGGCTGGATCGAATAAGGAAGTACGTCTAAGTTATGTAATTGCGGAATCGCAACCAGTATCAGGATGGCACCGAGAATCGCACCAAGAAGCCCTGCAAGGAACATGCCTCCACGGTTTCCCTTTTGCTTCTTCCTGCCTTCCCTGTTGAAATCCTGATCATCATAGTATCCCATCTGCCATCATCCTTTCATCAGATAATACCTTTTGTTATTTTATCTATTCATGCCTGATTATAGTCAGGTTAAATTAAAAAATGATGAAAAACCGTTAAGAAATGGTTGTCGATTTGGTGAACAATAGAAAAGCGGAGGAGGCTTGCTCAGCCCCGACAAGCATAAGATGAATGGGCCGGGAAGGCGTTCTTTGCGTTCTTTGCCTTCTTGGACCATTTAGCTTATGACCTCGAGGGGCTAGCCGCCGGAGCTGGACAAGTCTCAAATTAGCTCGATTCCCGCAGTTGATTTCCGTGGAAGACTTCGCTTTCCGCGGGCGGGCGTGGAGCCTCCTCGGCTTCGCCTGCGGGGTCTCCCCAGCTCCGCTTTTCCCGCAGGAGTCTTCGTCTTCCACTCCAATCATCTGCTGGAGACGGTTAATACTCACCATTACTTATAATTTTTCTTTTAAGAAACAATACAAAAAGGCAAAGACCGCCATCCTGCAGCCTTTGCCTATCATATTCCTCTAAATTCTCCCATTCAAACACAGAAATGGGTTAGATGGCTACTAATGGTGTCGGGACTTTTGGGTCCGTATCAAATAGATCGATTTGTTCGCCGACGCCGATTCCTTGTGTTTCGAGCGTCTGCGTCACACTCATGCGTGCCAGGTCTTTCATGTTGTTGTCGAGGCTCAGGTGGGCGAGATAGATGCCCTTGGTCCTGTCGCCGATGACTTCGCTCATGGCGATGGCGGCATCCTCATTTGAAACGTGGCCGACATCACTCAGGATGCGGCGCTTGATGTTCCATGGATACCGGCACATCCGCAGCATGCCGACGTCGTGGTTGCTTTCGAACACATAGGCATCGGCATTCGAGATGATGCCTTTCATCCGGTCGCTGACATAGCCTGTATCGGTGACGAGAACAAGCTTCTTTTCACCCTGATGGAAAACATAGAACATCGGCTCGGCGGCATCGTGTGATACGCCGAATGACTCGATGCTCATTCCGCCGAAATGCTTGGCCGTTTCCATATCGAATGTGAATTTCTGTTCTGTATCGATTTTCCCCACGAGCCCGTCCATTGCGTTCCAAGTCTTTTCATTCGCATAGACCGGGAGCTTGTACTTTCTGGCAAGAACCCCAAGCCCCTTGATATGGTCGCTGTGCTCATGTGTGACAAGGATGCCGGACAGGTCCTCGATTTTACGGTCGATCTGGCTGAACAATCCTTCCATCGCCTTGCCGCTGAGACCCGCGTCGACCAGGAAGGAATGCTCGTCCGTTTCAACGAATATCGCATTTCCTGTACTGCCGCTCGCGAGTACACTAAAATGCATGGTCATACCTCTCACTCCAGTAATTCTTTCTCTTTTTTTGTAAACTCGATGACGTCGCCTTCAAATGCAGTGAAATAAAGATGTTGTTTCTTATCCTTCTTCTCTACGACAAAATGCCATGTCGGGGTCAGTACCTGGGAATCCGAGAACGGCACCTCGGTTGAATACCCCTGCTCGAAGCTGGTCACCTTGCTGTCAGGTTCGATTTTACCGCTGTCGGCAAGGATCTGCAGGGATTCGAGCGGGTTGATGACCCTCGATACTTTTCCAAATGACTTTATATCTTCCATCATTGTCTGTTTGTACGACACGATTTCGTTCTCATTGTTAAGCTCCAACACGATTTCTGCACTGCCATTATGAAATAACGGCCTTCCCTCGTAAGTCTGATTGTAACTGATGGTCAGATTCTCATTGTTGATGCCCCTGAAAGCGTATTGATCTCCGTCGATCGCATATTCCTTCAAGAAACTCTTCAATTTTTCCTTCAGATCATCTTCCGTCAATTTTTCACCTAAATCATATGGCTCATCAAGTGTCGAATACAGCGTCGTCTCATTCAGGATGCTGACTTCCTGATTCTTCAGGCTCTCTTTATCCGAATCGGTGAATTTCTTGGATGTGGCGCTTATATTCGTTTCGGTGACGGCTTCCTTAGGAGGTGCAAGATCCGCAGGATACGTGATGTTAACGGACTCCAGCGATTGCTGGGTGCCCGTATCGGCAAGAATCTCCGGTTCAGAGATTTTTTTGATGAAAATGGTTAAAAGAAAAATATTCAGGATCAGGAACACGACGATGAAAATCGTTTTCGTTTTATTCCAATCCATTTAGACCCCCTCCAATTCTTCAAGAGGCAGGCGCAGCCAGTTGCCGCTGTATTTATAATACCATGAAGGTGTCAAATCGTATAAAAGCATGTCCGGGAAATTCATATCCCTAGTCAATTTATATCCGAGTGCGATATCTTCAACAAATTCCAAGTTGATCATCTTATTCCCTTCAAGCGCCTGCTGAACTGTATAACCTGATGGGATATGAATCTTATTCGGCTTGGAAAACATGGTGTAGTTATCACCAATCCTGAAATAAGGACGTTCATACTTATGGATTGTATCCGTCCCCCAGATCTGGGTGATTTCAGTCGTCCCTGCCGAATCACTGAATACCGGTAAATTCATCAGGAACATCCGGTATTCGATTTTACTTTCTTCAGGGCTGACCGAAAATAATTTGAATCGATCGGTCCATCCCCCGTGTTCATTCACAAACCCGATACTGTTTTGAACGAGGAGATCCTCTGAAATATTCCGGTCCGGATCCACGCCGGGATTGACGAATGACAGTGAGTTCACATTCGTGTTCACTTTCATCAAACTGGAGGAATCGCGGTAGATTTCTTCGGAATCGGTTGAATTCTTGCTGACGTTGATCGGGTTTTTAAATAACGCCTTCATGAAATCCTCTGCTTCCAATAGCTCGGTTGAATATTTATAGCTGTAATACTCTTCATCCTTAACAGGTAAGAGAAGGGTTTTTCTTGAATTCGCCTTGAACGCAAAGTAATTCCGGAAATTTTCATTATAGAGTGCCCTCTGGACGAACATCGTCTGCAGGGAATCCATTTTTTCCTCATCGACCTTGCTCTCCACGACATATTTCCTGTCTTCTTCGCCGTACAGGACGAAATAGACCATCCCCTTATCTCCTTTTTTCGCATTAAGGTCGAAGATGATGCGGTTAAAAGTGGTACTCGGCAGATTCTGTTCGTCAAACTTGATCACTTTATTGTAGACGGAAAGAGGAAGGCTGTCTGGAAACACCAGCTCGATCCTGCCGGGACTGTGAACCAGTTCCTCAATTTCGCTTTGAGAGTATTGACTGCTGATGTCCTTTGCATCCGTCAGCCGCCAACTGCTCATTTGCTCCAATACTTTATCAATCTCGGTTTCATTGGGGGAACCCATGATCTGCTCGTCATCATGATAGAAGACTTTGTATGGCTGGATCAATTCAAGCTCTTTCCGTTCCTCCCCGATGGATACATCGAATGTCTCTGTACTTTCAATCACATCATATTCAGGTTGATAGGTCCATAGATTCCACGTCAGGAAGATGCTCAGCGCCACAAGCACTGTCAATAGAATCGATTTTATTTTTTCATAATTCATGACCAATCATCCTCTTGTGCGGAATCAAATGGGAGCGTGAACGTGATCGTCGTGCCTTTGCCCTCGACACTTGTTGCCCAAATATCGCCGCCGTGTGCTGTTATCATTTCCTTCGCGATCGCAAGCCCCAGACCTGTACCGCCCATCTGTCTGGAACGGGCCTTATCCACGCGGTAGAATCGTTCAAAGACCTTATCAAGGTTTTCTTTTGGAATACCGAGACCCTGATCCGATACGCTGATCTCGATGAACCCGTTGTTTTCTTTTACATTGAATGTGATCGTGCCGCCCTCCGGCGAGTACTTCAGTGCATTCGAAATGATGTTATCCAAAACCTGCGTAATCTTATCCGTGTCGATTTCCACAAACATCGCTTGATCAGGAAGATAACGTTCAAAGGTGACATTCAAATTCTTCGTCATCTCAAAACGGTCGATGATGCGGTGGAATAACAGGATGAAATCAATCCAATCCTTATTGAAACGATAATCCTTGCTGTCCATCTTCGAGAGCTGGAGGAGATCATTGACCAGGCGGATCATCCGCTCCGTCTCGGTCTGCGTCACATTTAAAAATTGCGGCGCAATCTCTTCATCCTGCCATGCCCCTTCGGCCAGCGCCTCCAGATAGCTTCGCATCGTCGTCAGCGGAGTGCGCAGTTCATGGGATACATTCGCCACGAATTCACGCCTCTCAAGATCGATCTTTTCCTGCTCCGTGATATCATGGAGAACCGTGATCAATCCGTTGACAAAGCCGGTTTCCTTTTGGATGATCGAGAAATTCGCCCTTAAGATGTACGGCTTTTCCTTCGTGCTGTAATCAAGGATGATCGAGTCCTGTTCATTCGACAGGTCCTCGAATGTATATTCTTCATCAAGCCCGAGGAGCGCAACGATCGGCTGCGACAGAACTGTTTCACGTGAAACATTCAACATCTCGACCGCCGGATCGTTAATGAGGATGACCCGGCCTTTCCGGTCCGTCGCAATGACCCCGTCCGTCATATAGGAAAGGACAGAGGACAGCTTCCTTCTTTCACCTTCAGTCGTCGCCTGCGCTTCCTGCAGCCTTTTAGTGAGGTTATTGAAGGTCATGGCCAGCTGACCGATTTCGTCATAGCCGTAGACTTTTACTTTTCTCGAAAAATTCCCTTTGGCCATCGCAAGCGCATGTTTCCTCATATCAGAAATCGGCCTTGTGATGGTCTGTGCAAGCAAAACACCCAATATCGCAGTGATGGCCAGCGCGATCAACGTACCATTCGTGAAAATTTTGTTGATTTCATTCATCTGGTTGTACACATTTTCAATCTTCGCAACCAGATAAATGGCGCCGATCACTTCATCTGACGATATGATGGGGGATGTCAAAACCCAGACGCGGTCCCCGGTCTTTTCATCGATCAGAATATTATCATAAGCGCCTCCGCCGGCGAGGACCCGTTTGACCGAGATTTCATCGGTCGGGCGTCCCACCATCGCCTGGTTATTTTCATCAGAGGTGCCTATGATCCTGCTGCGGTCATCCACCACGCGTATTTCATAAATATCCGAGTTGGGCTCGGCACTGTCTTCCAATAGATTCTTAATTTCATTTTCCTTCGATGGATCATCCTCGGCACGTTCCTTGACCATTTCTTCACGGACCGAATATTCGAGCAGATCCACCCGGCTCTTGATGCTGGATTGAAAGTTATCCACCAGCTTATTCTCCAGTTCCCTGACAAAATAAACCCCGATGATCTGCATCGCCAGGAGAATCAGGAGCACATAAATCATGACAAACTTAAGATGGATCGAACGCGTTAAACCAACTTTCTTCATTCAACCTTACTCCTGTTCAGGATTTCGCAAGTAATAACCGACTCCTCTACGTGTTACGATCCAAGTAGGGTGGCTGGGATTATCCTCAATTTTTTCACGAAGACGTCTCACGGTCACGTCCACCGTACGGACATCCCCGTAATAGTCATAGCCCCATACCGTTTGTAATAAATGCTCACGGGTCATGACCTGTCCGATATGCTTGGCCAGATAATGAAGAAGTTCGAACTCACGGTGTGTCAATTCAATCGTTTCACCGCGCTTCGACACCACATACGCATCCGGGTGGATCGTCAGCGAACCGACCGTGATTTCATTGTTCTCATCCTCATCGCCGGCAGCCGCAGCCCCCGCCTGATGACGGCGCAGATTCGCCTTCACACGTGCGATCAGCTCGCGCGTACTGAACGGCTTCGTCACATAATCATCCGCACCCAGCTCAAGTCCGAGGACCTTATCGATCTCAGAGTCCTTCGCCGTCAGCATGATGATCGGCATTTCATACTTCTTACGGATCTCACGGCACACTTCCATCCCGTCACGGTTCGGCAGCATGATATCAAGAAGGACCAGGTCAGGCTTCACTTCCTCTGCCATCTTCACCGCCTCATCGCCGTCATACGCACAATGGACCTCATAGCCTTCCTTCTTCAAGTTAAACTGCAAAATATCAGCAATCGGCTTTTCATCGTCAACAACTAAAATCTTTTTATCCATATCAATTGATCTCCTTTGACAATTAAATTCGGTCTAATCGTAATTTTGCTTAGTATAGGATTCTTCCTTTAAATTTATCACTTTCTGCGTCTTAATTCATCTTTTACTCAATGATTGGCGGATTTCATGTCTATTTTCCCACCGGTTTTCTATCCCGCGGTTGATTTCCGTGCAAGACTTCGCATTCCGCGGTCAGCACTCCAATCAACGGCTGGAAGCGTCCCTAACATGTATCTACCTCTTTTTAACATAGTAAACAGCTTTTTACGAATGAAATCTCCCTATATAAAAGAAGAAACCCAAAATACAAGAAAGGGGACTGACGGTATTGTTGTTGTCAGTCCCGGGTTGTGCTGTATTTATTTATGAAGTACGTCTAATGGATTGATCAGGGATCCGTTTTTGTGGACCTCAATATGAAGGTGTACACCGGTAGATTGACCTGTTGTTCCCATGATTCCCAGTTTATCGCCTTTGCCGACCTTTTGGCCAGCTGAAACGGAGATGGAATCAAGATGTGCGTAAGTCGTTTTGTAGCCGTTTTGATGGTCGATCACGACTTTGTTACCGTAGCCGCCGTCGTCCCAACCTGCAGAAACGACAACCCCGTTATCAACGGATTTGATCGTCTTATCGCTTGGGCGTGCGATGTCGATTCCTTTATGCATCTTGCCCCAGCGCTGACCCTGCTTGGAGGAGATATATCCGCCGTTTGTCGGCCATGCAAAGCTGCCGGAACCTCTTGAAGGAGTTTCTTTCGTTCCTTTAATGACGATGTATTTTTGAGGCTCTTTTACATCCTTTTCCTCAGTGACATTCTTCTCGGTTTGAGAACCGTTCACTTCTGTAGCAGTAAAGGTAACGGACTTCTCGCCTTCCACACCTTCCTGCTTCACTTTCGTATCGCCCTTATTCATTGAAGAATCTTCAATCACTTCTTTATCATAGGCGATTTTTTCAATCTTATTGACTTCCTTTTTAACCACTGTATGAACGAACGGCTTGCTGACCGTCACATTCAATTCTGATCCGATCTTCAACGCCCCGTCCTCATCCAGTTCAGGGTTCAATTTCAGAAGCTCGCCCGTCGTCAAATCAAGCTTCTCAGCGATTGCCCCAAGGACATCGCCTTCTTCTACCTTATACTTCTTCTCTTCGACACTTCCTTTAAGAAGCAGGTTTACAGCTTCATCAGCAGAAAGGATTTCTTTTGGATCCACCTGTGATTTTTCAGCTGCCACATCTTCTTTAAAAGAAACATCCAATAAACGTGTTTCATTTTCCTTCAAAGCGGGTAAAGAAGAATCAGCGTCATTTTTACGTGCTTCCAAATCTTTCAGTTCGTCTTCGGAAACATATTTCAGCTTGATCTTTTTCAGCGTCTCGTCCGCTGTCTCTTTATCTTTTACATACGCCACAGGCTTGTCATCGACAACCAATGCATAAGCATTCGCTTCGACAGCCATCGACTTGGATACATTATTCAAAACTTCCTGGTTATTCGTTTTCGCAGAGAAAACATTCTCAGGTATGTATGTGATGTCATTATTCCAGGTTACCTGGTAATCCTTGAACTTCTCTTCAGCATCTTGAAGCTTTTCTTCCAGCATGCCCTTCACATCATCCTGATCCGTAACAGCCCCTACATAATGACTGTTTACGTATACATGATAGATCGTCTTCAGCTCTTTATCTGTATCATCCGCAGAAGCAGATGCAAACGTCAGTGTTGAAAGTGCAAGCGTCGTGACCGCAACCTTCTTCATGAATTGAGAAGATCGGCCTCTATATTCTTCTAATTTCGGTAATAAGCGTTCTCCAAACTTCATTGTCTTGCCTCCTGTAAACTAAAAAGCAAAAATCACTGTGTTGGTCATTCATTATGCCTAATTTTAGTAAATATTCTTGTAAATTCGTACTTTACTAACTTACCATAATTCGACGAAATACGGGGAAAAGTATTAGTATTGTAACAAAACTGTATAATTAATAGAATTTTCAATGAGTCGTTTTAATGATATTACCGCTGAAATCACTGATATAACTAGGAATAAGGTTGCATAGGAGAAATATTGCGTCCGAGGGAAAATGTGGTTATTTGTCACTTTTTGTTACATTCATGTTACAAATACATAATAAAAAAGTACTACGAGAGACAAAGTCATCGCAGTACTTTTTGTAGATGGCTCAGGACGGAATCGAACCGCCGACACATGGATTTTCAGTCCATTGCTCTACCAACTGAGCTACTGAGCCGTATTAAATTATTCGTTCCTAATCTGATAAACCGGTTGTCCATCGTCCAGCTCTCAGGAGGATTATTCAAGTTGCTGCTCGAGCTGTACGCTGATGATTACTCGGATGAAGCTTATTCACCGTGCTCTACCAACTGAGCTACTGAGCCGTGTTTAGTTATGTAATGAAGATCATCCGGTTCGGGCTGAGTGACCAGCGAGGGGAATGACGATTCATTATGTAAAAATAAAATGGCGGTCCGGACGGGACTCGAACCCGCGACCTCCTGCGTGACAGGCAGGCATTCTAACCAACTGAACTACCGGACCAGAGTTTTTCGCTTTAGCGAAATAACTTTCATTAATTGCTTTAGCAAAATATATTTCCTTAAATTGCTCTATCAAACTATCATTCTACTAAAAGAAAGATATGACCCGTACGGGATTCGAACCCGTGTTACCGCCGTGAAAGGGCGGTGTCTTAACCGCTTGACCAACGGGCCATGCAGGATGATAGATGTTTTGCTTCCGCAAAAATCTTTGGTGAGCCATGAAGGACTCGAACCTTCGACCCTCTGATTAAAAGTCAGATGCTCTACCAACTGAGCTAATGGCTCACAGTATATATCAACACGAAAGTTTCGCGACGTCTTTCGTGACAACGAAATTAATATTATCACGTATGCGGGACGGGGGCAATAGTTTTTTGTAGAATTTTGTTGAAAATTATTTTCTGGGGAATAAATGCGTCAAAAAGCCACCAGCATGGTGATGAAGCTGATGGCTTTTTATTATTTATTCGAAAGGGTATGGATTCTTCCTTTATTCTGACCTTTCGTGGAAACAGCAACAGCATTGACAGTGTCCAGCCCCAGTACATTGTTTCAGCACCTTATCAACGCCAACCAAAAAACCACACCCCAGCCCCGCACCACCAACGTACGGAACCAGGCTGCAGCCTCCAATACAATACCTAACCCAACCAAAATCCAACTAACCAACAACCAATCTAATAAGTCAAACTAGCCGCCACAATCAACCCAACCACAATCGAAACCGAGAACAAGCTGAATCCGATCGCGACGTTGCCTTCTTCTACTTTTTTCGCCAGATTCGTCTTTGGTGTGAGGACATACTCGATGATCCAGTACGCGATGACCTGGGTGGCGATTCCGATCAGCCCCCATACGAAGGCATCGAACAGATTGATGCTGTTTGCCCAGACGGTGTAGATGACGATGGCCAGACCGATGGCTTTGCCCCACAGTTTCAAGGCGACGGCGAGGTTGCCTTCGCGGATGAGGGTGGCTTCTGAGAATTTCGTGGTGAATGCGAATACGATGACACCGAGGATCATTAGACCGAGGCCTGTGCCGACGTGGGCAAGAAAACTGATGAGTGCTTCACTCGTTATGATTTGCATGGATTACTCTCCTTTTTGTTCTTCCCCGATTCCGATCGGAAGGAAGTATGATTCGTTATCGGTGATGGCGTTGCCGGCACGGTATCCGACGGCGTCCGCTGTACCGTTTATGACGAAACTGCCAACCATCAGACTCGCTTCGACAACACCGGAATCAGTCCGGATGTCATGCCGCGGCAGTTCAATATATTCCTGATAGACAGGCAGTGTTTCCTTATATGTTTCTTTCGGATCCTGCAGTACCACCCTGCCGGATGCTTCAATGATTTTGACGGTATCACCCTCGCGCCCGAATGCTGGCTTCTGCACATAGGTGGCACCGCTCTCTTCGAACACATCCGGATCAAGATATGTCGGTAAAAAAAATGCTGAAATCCACTCATGTTCTTCTTCTGTGAAAAAATCGCTCCCCGACTCATGAAGTCCCCAGATCAGGGCCTGCACGCCTTTGGACTGCATCAAGAATGCAGAAGGCGGGTTCAAAATGGCAAGCTTTCCGTCCACCACCAGTCCAATCAGCTCGAGTCCCGATTTTTCACCGGTATCGGGATCCACATCTTCAACCAAATGCTCGATCGGATAGGTCGGGCGATACAGCACATCGATCCGTTCACCGCTTGGTGTATAGAGACCGGCTTCCCGGCCGGTCCTCACCTGCAATTGATCAAGGCTGACAAATTCGGAAGGCACGTCTGCCAATGACTGCAGGTAACGCGTCGTCAAATAATCTTCTTCATGATCGCTGTGCGAGGAAAAGACGATCTTCGGCGATCCGTCCCGTCCGAGTGACCGCCAGGAAGCGAGCAGTGCCCGCCGCAGCTCAAGGCCGAGCTTCTCCTCAAGACCGGCATTCGGATCGTCCAGCGAAAAATGATCGCACACTCTTCCGTTCACATGATAAAGCTCCTTGATGAAGGTCGGTGTGTCACTATTAAACTCCAATAGTTTCAAGCGTCCGTCTTCACCCGCGACAAAATCGAACCTGCCAACGATGCACTCCTGGGGAATCGATTTAGTCCGTATGTAAGGAAGCGATTCCTCCGGAAATCCCAGTTCCAGCAGTGATTCATCACCGAGCTCACGCAGAAGAACTGCTGTTTTCACAAACACGTGATAAGCTTTCTCCGAAGCGTCCCGGACCTCCTCGATCATGGCCATGGGTTCTTTTCTTATATCCAAAAGGGCATATTCCATTCCGAAGAGGTCGTGCCAGAAATCCGGGACCCCTTCATAAAAATCCGCTCTTTGTTCACGATGTGTTCTATCCACCGAATCCGCCTTTCGAGCCGCTTCCGATCCCAGATTTATATGATTTCGAATACGATTTGTAGTCTGAATAGTTACGGAGGCTCGATTTGTTTTTAAACATCCTGCCGGCGAACCAGAAGTAGCCGAAGTGAGAGGAGCGGCTGTCATCACAGTAGTACGTGCCGCTGTCGTCGTCCCAATCCCAGTCGTCGCAGTCGGTGTCGGTCGGCTCCGGCGGGAGGTCCTGGTTGTTCCCGCAGCCGGTGACGGAAATGGCCATCACTGAGGCGGCCACTCCTGCCATCAATTTTTTCGTTTTGTTCATTGCGTTTCCTCCTTCAGCGTTTCGCCGGTTGCTTTTACATATAAAATGTATACGGACCGGTCTTCGTCGATTTCGGCGGAATCCCGTTCATATTCCCTGCCATCTATATAGGTATATACTGAACCGATGACGCTCAGAATATCAAGATGATCATCGTATGTTTCCTGTTTAACGATCGGGGGATTCTTCCTCGGATTCAGCTCACGGATCTCCAGCAGCAGTCCCTGAGGCGGGAAGAGCGGATCGGTGACAGGCTCTTCTTCATATTTGTCTACATATATAAGAAAAAGATTCCCTTCTTTTGCAGACGACGTCTGTCTGTAGGTGACGCCTTCTTTTACAAAAAACTCACATTCCCTGCGTGCAAGGATCTGCCCGAGTTCGATATCCGGGTAATGAAAGATCGGTTCATAGCCGCCCATGCCTTTCAGCAGGCGGTATTCAAGTAAGGGGCGTGACATCCCTCGCATTCCTCCTTTGGTCGAGTGATTCGCTCTTTAAGTATACGGTTCACAAAAAGAATGGTTTCACTCAAAACTAGGTTATTGGTATGATTATACTATGATTTCTTCAAGAGGAGCGATTGCATGGCCATTTTTATGAGGCTTTGGAAACAAGTATCAAAGATGGACTTCGGTTTCATCTTATTGTTATCCGTTATCATCATTTTATTGGGGACATTCGGGATTTATTTTCTGGAACCCGAAGGCTTTCCTTCGTTGTTTGACGGTTTCTGGTGGACGATGACCACCCTGACCACGGTCGGATACGGGGATTATTATCCCGTAACGGTTAGCGGACGTCTGCTCGGGATCTTCCTCTTTATCTTCGGGATCGGGATCATCGGGGTCCTGATCAGCAAGACGGTAGATGCCATCACGACGTTTCAAAAATACAAACGGGAAGGGAAGCTTGAGTATACCATGAATGATCATTTCATTTATATCAACTGGTCTAAGAAGACGGAAAGGGCGATCCAGGAAGTGCTGGCACACTCGCCTGAGGCGGAGATCGTGCTGATCGATACGCTGGGTGAATCACCTGTCGATCACGCTCAGATCCACTATATTCAAGGGGATCCATCGGATGAGGATATATTGCTGCGAGCGAATATTCTCGATTCAAAACGGGTCGCGATCTTTTCCGATTCGCGGATAGAGGACCCGTCACTGATTGACGGGAAGACCCTCCTGATTGCATCTGCCGTCGAAGGCTTGTCAAAAACGCATGAAAAGGAGATCCATACGATCGTAGAGATTTCGGAAGACCGACATATCCCTAAATTCAAACACATCGCGGTCGAGGACTTCATCCTGTCCACCGATTCCGTCTCTTTCTTGATGGCAAAAGCGACGATCCATCCCGGGACGACGAGCTTGTTCAGACAGCTCTTGAGCAAACGGTACGGGAATAACATCCACGAGCTGAAGGCGAACCCTGAGTGGAAGACCATCAAGCAGGCGTCCGAGGAGCTTCTGCAAAAAGGGGCCATCCTGCTGGCCGTCAATGACAGCATGGACTTCACGGATGCGATCAACCGCGAACTGCTCGACTCGGATACGCTGTATGTCGTATGCCACGACAGGGTGTATGAACAGCTTACTGCTGGTGAATGAATATAAGAAAAGAAGCTGACCCGAGGGGTCAGCTTCTTTTCTGTGTGTCTTATTTTGAAATTATCTCGGGCTCCACACACTGCGCACCACATTCGTCTGTGAACGGTCAGGTCCTACAGAGAAGATGGAAAGCGGGATGCCGGTAAGCTGGGATACGCGCTCAAGGTAGTGGCGTGCATTTTCAGGAAGCTCGGAAAGCGTCTTGCAGCCTGTGATGTCTTCCGTCCAACCTGGAAGCTCTTCGTATACCGGCTCGCATTCAGCCAGGATGTTGAGGTTCGCAGGGAACTCTTCCATGATTTCGCCTTTGTATTTATAAGCGACACAGATTTTCAATGTTTCAATGCCTGTCAATACGTCGATTGAGTTCAGGGACAGGTCAGTCAGTCCGCTGACACGGCGGGCATGGCGGACAACAACGCTGTCGAACCAGCCTACACGGCGGGCGCGTCCAGTCGTCGTACCGTACTCACGGCCGACTTCACGGATTTGATCGCCGATCTCGTTGTTCAGTTCAGTAGGGAATGGACCGTCTCCGACACGGGTCGTGTATGCTTTTGAAACACCGACGACGTGATTGATCTTTGTAGGTCCGATACCTGAACCGATCGTCACTCCCCCTGCTACCGGGTTGGATGACGTTACGAACGGGTATGTACCCTGGTCGATATCGAGCATGACACCCTGTGCTCCTTCAAAAAGAACGCGGCGGCCGTTGTCGATCGCATCGTTCAATACAACGGATGTATCCACGACGTACTTCTTGATCTGCTGGCCGTACTCATAGTACTCATCAAGGATATCCTCGATTTTAAATCCTTCTGTTTCATAGAAACGCTCAAGAAGGCGGTTCTTTTCTTCAAGGTTGCGTGCGAGCTTCTCTTCGAATGATGCACGGTCAAGAAGGTCGGCGATACGGATCCCGATACGTGCAGCTTTATCCATGTAGGCAGGTCCGATCCCTTTTTTCGTTGTACCGATCTTGTTGGCGCCTTTGCGCTCTTCTTCCACTTCGTCAAGCTTCAGGTGGTAAGGCAGGATGACGTGCGCGCGATTGCTGATTCGCAAGTTCTCAGTCGTGACATCACGGTCATGTAAGTATTTAAGTTCCTTCACCAATGCCTTCGGATCGACGACCATGCCGTTCCCGATGACAGAAATTTTTTCATTATAAAAGATACCTGATGGAATCAAGTGCAGCTTATATGTTTCACCGTCAAATTTAATTGTATGCCCCGCGTTATTACCGCCCTGGTAACGTGCGATTACTTCTGCATGTTCAGAAAGGAAGTCAGTGATCTTTCCTTTTCCTTCGTCTCCCCATTGTGTTCCCACTACTACTACTGAAGACATAATAAGCACCTCCGACGGGAATTAGTATTCCCTCTTTTTTCAAACAAACTCATTTTATCAACTGAATAGAGGAAAGTCAATCAAAACACGAACATTATTATAGGTATTTATCTTTATGTTCGTAAAATCAACGTTGCGGAATCACCGGCACAAGGTCATGCCGACCCACCCTGAAAGCCCGTCCCGCACCGCTTTAAAGCACTGCAGATAAAATGATAAAAAAGTATTAGCCCGAAATTTTTATTTTTGGTATGTTTAAATAAGCATTTTGAATTTTACATACAATTGGATATTGAGGTGAGTGAGATGATTAAGCGTTTTTTCAGTTATTACCGTCCCCACAGGCGGCTGTTTTACATAGATTTCTTTTGTGCCGTGCTGGTCGGACTGCTTGAACTCGGGTTCCCGATTGCGGTGTCCTGGTTCATCGACACCCTCCTTCCTGATGGGAACTGGAGCACGATCATCGCCGTGAGCGCGGGTCTCCTGGTCCTGTACCTGCTCAGTTCGAGCATGCAGTTCGTCGTGAACTATTGGGGACATAAGCTTGGAATCAACATCGAGACCGATATGAGGCGTGAGCTTTTCCACCATGTGCAGCGGCAGTCGTTCCGCTTCTTTGACAACACAAAGACCGGGCACATCATGAGCCGGGTGACCAACGACCTGATGGATATCGGCGAGCTTGCCCACCATGGGCCGGAGGATTTATTCATCGCCGTCATGACGTTCATCGGGGCCTTCTGGATCATGCTGACGATCAATGCGAAGCTCGCACTTGTCGCGATCATCATCGTCCCGTTCCTTGTCTGGCTGATTTCGGTTTCGAATATCAAAATGAATAGGGCATGGACAAAAATGTACGGCAACATCGCCGACGTGAACAGCAGGGTGGAGGACAGCGTGTCCGGGTCCCGTGTCGTGCAGTCCTTCACCAACGAACAATTCGAGATGGACCGTTTCAATGAAAACAACCAGTTCTTCCGTAAATCGAAGCTTAAAGCGTACAACGTCATGAGTGTGAACCTTTCTGGGATCTATATCACCACGCGTTTGATGACGCTTGTAATCCTTGTATACGGGGCATGGCTGAGTTTCTCAGGTGCCCTTACCTACGGCGAGCTGGTCGCCTTCATCCTTTACATCAACGTTCTTTTCAAGCCGATCGATAAAATTTCAGCCCTGCTTGAGCTGTATCCGAAAGGGATGGCCGGCTTCAAGCGGTTCACGGAACTGATGGATATGGAGCCGGATATCGAAGACCGGCCGCACGCGGTGGAAGTGTCAACGTTAAGAGGACGTATCGAGTTCGACCGCGTCCGTTTTGGCTACGAGCCGGACCGGCCGATCCTGAACGACCTGTCATTCGGGATCGAACCGGGGCAGACCGTCGCTTTCGTCGGTCCTTCAGGTGCGGGGAAAACGACGATCTGCTCGCTTATCCCGCGTTTCTACGATATCGAGTCAGGGGCCATCACCATTGACGGGATCGATGTCAGGGATATGACGAAAAAATCGCTCCGCTCCCAAATCGGGATCGTCCAGCAGGATGTATTCCTGTTTACAGGGACACTGCGTGAGAACATCGCGTACGGCAAACTGGATGCGACGCAGGAAGAGATCGAAGAAGCATCAAGGCGCGCCCATTTGACCGATCTGATTGCATCCCTTCCTGACGGGTACGATACCCAGATCGGTGAGCGAGGCTTGAAATTATCCGGCGGTCAGAAGCAGCGGCTGTCGATTGCAAGGATGTTCCTGAAGAACCCTCAGATCCTCATTCTCGATGAAGCGACTTCGGCACTTGATACCGAGACAGAAGCGATCATCCAGGAGGCGCTGAACGAATTGGCGAAAGACCGCACCACTCTGGTCATCGCCCACCGTCTGGCCACGATCCGTAAAGCCGACCGCATCCTCGTTGTCACTGAAAACGGCATTGCCGAGGACGGGACGCATGAAGAGCTTCTTTCGATTGAGGATGGGATTTTCATGAAGCTGCATGCTCATCAGCATGCGACGATATTGTAGTGTTTTTGGGCCTAGGTGCGGGGTTATGCTGCACCTGTTTTTTTTGATTGGCGGGTATGCTTGGGCCCATGGCGGCTAGATATTGATTGTCGTTAATGATATGGGGTTTTTATTGGATGTGCGTTTTGACAAATGGCCCGTGGGCTTGATCTCAGGGGTATCGGCCGTGGTTAAAACCGGTTTTGATAATATATCAGCTAAAATACCCCCGTCCCCTTCCCCCAAAAAAAACGGCTGAAGCCTTCAACACAGTCACTAACAATGAACCTGGCCCAAAACCTTAAAATGACTCAAAAGATTTTTTCAAAAAAAGAATTTAACAAGCTAAAAAAACCAAGCATATGACTCCATGCTTGGTTTTTTGCTTCTAACTCTATTAATAAAACAGCGGAGGCCGGTCTAAGCCCCCGGCGGAACCCCGGAATCATCAAACCGCCGTTCCAGATTGACGAATTTGTTGTATTCTTTCACGAACGCGAGCGAGACGTTCCCGACCGGGCCGTTACGCTGCTTGGCGATGATGATTTCGATGATGTTTTTATTTTCGGCATCATGATCGTAGTAATCTTCACGGTAAAGGAAGGCTACGATATCGGCATCCTGCTCGATACTCCCTGATTCACGGATATCGGACATCATCGGACGCTTGTCCTGACGCTGCTCGACTCCACGGGAAAGCTGTGACAGGGCGATGACCGGCACCTCAAGCTCACGGGCGAGCCCTTTCAATGAACGGGAAATTTCGGAAACCTCCTGCTGACGGTTCTCGCCTCCGCGGCCATTCCCCTGGATCAGCTGCAGGTAGTCGATCAGGATCATGCCGAGTCCGTGTTCCTGTGCCAGACGGCGGCATTTGGAACGGATCTCCCCGACTTTTATCCCCGGCGTATCGTCGATATAGATACCGGCATTCGAGAGGCTTCCCATTGCCATCGTCAGCTTTCTCCAGTCCTCATCGGTCAGGTCACCGGTACGGAGGTTCTGGGCATTGATGTTGCCTTCGGCGCAGAGCATACGCATGACGA
Source organism: Rossellomorea oryzaecorticis (assembly GCF_045897515.1). Classification (NCBI taxonomy): domain Bacteria; kingdom Bacillati; phylum Bacillota; class Bacilli; order Caryophanales; family Bacillaceae; genus Rossellomorea; species Rossellomorea oryzaecorticis. The sequence continues at coordinate 129,070 of NZ_JBJOSA010000008.1, forward strand.
GCTGCTCCGCTCCCATCTCCAGCGAGAAGATTGCAACGTTTTCCTTCGCCTTTACCGCGACGTTCTGCGCGATGTTCAGGGCGAAGGCGGTTTTACCCATCGATGGACGGGCGCCGACGATGATCAGGTCGTTTCGCTGGAACCCGGCCGTCATATGATCGAGGTCCGCGAAGCCGGTCGGTATCCCGGTGACGTCCCCTTTACGGTTGGTGAGTGTTTCGATATTGTCGTACGTCCGGACAAGCACGTCCTTGATGTTGTGGAAGGCACCGGCATTCTTGCGCTGGGCAACTTCCATGATGCTTTTTTCCGCTTCCCCGAGGAGGGCATCGACTTCATCCTCGCGGGCATAGCCGTCGGATGCAATGTCGGTCGCCGTGCGGATGAGTCTTCTCAGCAAGGACTTTTCTTCTACGATTTTCGCGTAGTACTCGATATTGGCAGCAGTCGGTACCGACCCTGCAAGCTCACTCAAATAAGCGACGCCGCCGACATCCTCAAGTTCTTTGGCGGCTGCCAGTTCTTCTGTCACGGTGATGAGGTCGACCGCTTTACCGCCATCCCCGAGCTTCAGCATGACATTGAATATTTTCTGATGAGAGTGACGATAGAAATCTTCTGGGATCAGTCCTTCAGAAGCCGTCGTCAATGCACTCGGTTCCAGGAAGATGGCACCGAGCACAGCTTGTTCCGCTTCAATGTTCTGAGGGGGGATCCGTTCTTGCAGCATCTCATTCATTTATACATTACCTCCATTTCGAAAAACAGGTGGAAGAGCTTTTTATAATAAAAACGTTCATTACTTTATTCCTACCGAAAAAATGTGACCGGGAGAAAATCCGATCACATTTTTATCAAACTATATTCATTTTATCATGTTTTTCGCTAAATGAATTTACCAAATTTCGTATGTTCGGGAAATTATTCTTCGGTTACGTGCACTTTCAGTGTAGCCGTCACGTCTGTATGCAGCTTCACAGGTACATTAGTGAAGCCCAGTGAACGGATTGCATCGTTCATTTCGATCTTGCGCTTGTCCACTTTGATACCGTGTGCTTTTTTCAGGACATCGGCGATTTGCTTGCTTGTGATTGAACCGAACAGGCGCCCGCCTTCACCGGACTTCGCTTTCATTTCGACTGTAAGCTCCTCAAGCGTCCCTTTTAGTTTCTTTGCTTCTTCCAGTTCTTCCTGGGCAAGCTTCTCTTCTTTTTTCTTCTGGCCTTCAAGCTGGCCGACATTGGCGTTTGTCGCCTCTACCGCAAGTCCTTTTTTAAGAAGGAAGTTGTGGGCGTAACCGTCCGCCACATTTTTCACTTCTCCTTTTTTCCCTTTACCTTTAACATCTTTTAGAAAAATTACTTTCATGTCTCTTTTCTCCCTTCGAAATATTCATCTAGTGCTTCTTTTAACTGTTGTTCCGCTTCCCCAACAGATATTTCTTTTAATTGAGTGGCAGCATTCGTCAGATGTCCGCCGCCGTTCAGGTTTTCCATGATGATCTGGACGTTCACATCCCCGAGGGAACGTGCGCTGATCCCGACCGTTTCCGGATCCCTTTTTGAAATGACAAAGGAAGCAACGACCTCATCCATTGTGAGGAGTGTATCTGCCGCCTGGGCGATAAGGACGGAATCATAGATGACATCCTCGGATGCCTTCGCAATCGCCACGCCTTTATGATGGAACTCGACCGACTCGATCAGGCGTGCCCGTTTGATATAGGTCTCCACATCCTCTTTTAAAAACTTCTGGACGAGTACGGTGTCCGCCCCCTGTGCCCTTAAGTAGGAAGCCGCGTCGAAAGTCCTTGATCCCGTTCGGAGCGTGAAGCTTTTCGTGTCGACGATGATGCCGGCAAGAAGGGACGTGGCTTCAAGCATCGAGATCTTCTCGTGCTTCGGCTGATATTCAAGGAGCTCGGTCACAAGCTCCGCAGTCGAGGAAGCATAAGGTTCCATATAGACGAGCAGCGGATTCTTGATGAAATCCTCGCCGCGTCTGTGATGGTCGATGACGACGACCTTATCGATTTTATTCAACAATTTTTCTTCGATGACAAGCGACGGCTTATGCGTGTCGACGACGACGAGCAAGGTATCATCCGTTGCCATCTCAAGCGCTTCTTCCGGGGTGATGAAACGTGAGTACAGATCGGAATTATTCTTGATTTCCCTCATCATCCGTTTGACTCCATTGTCGATTTCATTGAAGTTCAGGACGACATACCCTTCGCGCTGGTTCATCTGGGCGACCTTGCGAATCCCGATCGCTGCTCCGATCGCATCCATATCAGGATGCCTGTGCCCCATGATGATGACTTTATCGCTTTCGATCATCGTTTCACGCAGTGCATGCGAGATGACGCGGGCACGCACCCTTGTTCGTTTTTCCATCGGGTTCGTCTTGCCCCCGTAGAATTTGACCTTTCCGTTCGTCTGCTTGATGGCGACCTGATCGCCTCCGCGGCCAAGCGCAAGATCGAGGCTTGACTGGGCAAGCGTCCCCAGTTCAGGAAGGGAAGGCACCCCGGTGCCGACCCCGATGCTCAAAGTAAGCGGGACATTTTGTTTCGATGTCGTTTCGCGGACATCGTCGAGAATCCCGAACTTTTCTTTTTCCAGAACCTGAAGGATTTTTTCATTGATGACCGCAACAAAACGCTCGGAAGAAACACGCTTTAAGAAAACGCCGTACTCTTTTGCCCATTTATTTAAGATGGAGGTCACCAGGCTGTTCAGGCTGCTGCGGGTCTGGTCATCCATCCCCTGTGTCAATTCATCATAGTTATCAAGGAAGATGATTGCAATATTAGTCCGTTCTTCATGGAATTGCTTCTCGATTTCCTTTTGCTCGGTGACATCAAAGAAGTAAAGAAGCTTTTCTTTCAGCTTCAATATGACATGATATTTCCGTTCATTCAGCGTAATGATCTCCGAGTCCACTTCCTGCTTGATGAGCGGCACAAGATTCTCGGCCACGTCATAGAGCGAGCGGCCCACGACGGTATCCTCATTAAAGCAAGATGCAAGGAATGGGTTTGTCCATTCGATGTAGTACTCATCGTTGATCAGCATGATCCCGATCGGCATTTCCATCAATGCCTCTTCACCGACACGCTTCACCCGGTAGGATAGGGTGGAGATATATTCTTCCGTCTCCTCATGGGACCTTTTTTCAAAATAAAAGGCGAGGAAAAACGCGCATCCAAAGACGATCAACCCGATTAACGAAATAATCCATTTGTAAAAAGCGACCGCTACTAACAAGAGAGCTGCTAATATAGCTAGACCGTACAATGGGTAACGGATCATTCGCTTATTAAAATAAGATGGCATGATTTCAGCTCCTGGAACTTAAATTATATATTTTATGACTTACGCTGCAGTCGTTCTCTCAGATTGAATCCTAAGTCAATTATACCTAAAATTCTCACGATATAAAGGAGTGGGAACGAAATGATTGTAATTCCTACCAAAATCCCCTTCGACCAGCCCTTGTAATGGGCGAAGAAATAAAGGAATGACAGGCCCTGCACAGCCATCAGTGTCTGCAGGACATAAAGCACATTCAAGATTGCCGTATACAAATAGGTGCCTTCTTCGGGCTGGGCGATCATCGATACGACCAGGACGAGCAGATAGTACCATAGGATGCTTTTAGGCAGCATCCATTCCCTGAACGGCTTGAAGACCGGTACCGGGATACCCAGCCTTTTCAATATCGGGAAGTTAATCACGATGATCAGGAGGGCACCGATCGCTGCCATTCCCAGGAATAGAGCGGGCATCAGTGTCTGGATCAACTGGATGGAACTGTTCAGGCTCTCGATAATCCTCTGATCCTGGTCCTGCCCCACCTGTTCGAGCAATGAATAATATGTAGTTTTAGACTCTTTCAAACTGTCTTCCACAATATTTATATTGAAAAAAGCAATCGATAAAACAAAACCGATGACGATATTGATCAATAATATGAACGTGGATGACAAGAATATTCTTAGTTTATCCCATTTGTTCCTGATCCCCCAGCCCATCACAAGAGCCAATGATCCGAATGCCAGTCCAAGCGGAAGCGCGACCGGTCCCCCGACTAAAAAGCTGAGCAGCATCGCCCCCAGGAGGACATAAAGGGAATTCGCGATCGAATGGCTTGCACTGAAAAAGATCAGCGGCAGCGGCAAAACGAAAAATGCCACCGTTCCGAGGAAAGGCACGTACAGCACCATAAGTAATAAAACGGTGAAGATGGCGAGCATTAATGCCCCTTGCGTTATAACACGAGTATTTTTCAACAGCTAACTCTCCCAACATTATTTTCAAACGAAACATCCATAACAGAATAATCATATCAATTTTACCGATGAATTTCATCTGACGGGCATTTGTTAAGACGTAAAAAAGATGCCCCCGCATGACATCCTTCTTTTTCCTTAGTATATACTCCCTTAGCACAAGAGTATTCCTGAGGCAATAAGTTGGATGATGCTGAGGCACCTGCCTGTATTATTGAATTTTAAACTTCTGAATGGAATCCTGCAATTCCTGACTGAGATCTGTCAGGTGTTCCGCTGCTTCTGTAACAGAGTGGATGGCCCTCAGTTGTTCCTCTGAGGAAGCATTCATCTCTTCACAGGAAGCTGCTGTCTGCTCTGCCGTGGCCGCCATCAGCTGGATGACATTGACGACTTCATCTTTATCCAGGTTGATCTGGCCGACCTGCTTGTACATCTGTTCAATCTCGGTCTGCATCGTTTTCATCAGAGCGGACGTTTGATCGAAGACATCGTTTGTTTTCTGGATGACCCCGAACTGGACCTCGAAGGTTTCCTTTGTCTTCGCCATCTCATCGACCGCCTGATTCGACCCCTGCTGTATTTCGCTGATTGTGCCTTTTACCTGCTCGGTGGCCTGAACCGACTGATCGGCAAGCTTCCTCACTTCGTCGGCAACGACCGCAAATCCTTTCCCGTGCTCGCCTGCCCTTGCCGCTTCAATGCTCGCATTCAGGGCAAGAAGATTTGTCTGTGCGGATATATCGGTGATCGTCTCCATGACGGATTCAATCGTCTTCACTTTAGATTCAAGGCTAATGATGACTTTTTCCATAGAAGAGATATATTCTTTGGAAGAATGATAGGCTCCGATCAGTTCTTCCACCTGATCCATCCCGATCCTGTTCATTTCATCCGCTTTACCGGCCATTTCAGCCATGTTTTTAGAGTTGTCATACACTTCATTGATGCGAGTCCCGAGAAGCTCGGACTTCTGATGTGCGCTCTCGGAATCGGCCGCAGACTGGGATGCACCGTGTGCGATTTCACTCACGACCGTTGCCATTTCCTCGCTTGACGCATTGGTTTCTTCCGATACCGCACTCAAGCTTTCAGCCGACTGGCGGACGTTCATGACCGACGCCTGGACGACTTTGATCGTATCTCTCATACTCGAAATCATCTTATTCAGATCAGCCGCAAGAAGACCTGTTTCATCTTTAGAATGGATCGACGACTGAATGGACAGATCCCCGGTGGCAACCTCCGTCACCGTCTTCTGCAACGCTTTGATCGGCTTGGTCATCTTGTCTGAGACAAATACGACCATGATCAGCATGACAACAAGTGCCGCCAGCCCGGTGATGAGCAATAGGCGTTCAATTTCCTTCGATGACTCTAAAAGAGCATCCTTCTCATAAGCGGATCCGACCTTCCAATTCGTCTTCGGAACCGTATTGTAGACGAGCACCTTCTTCTCGCCGTCCAATTCATAGTGAATCGTACCCTGCTTGTTTTCAGACTCGAGCATCTCTTTAATGAATGGGCGGTCAGATAGATTTTCCCCGCGCAATGTAGGATGGACAATCGCTGTTCCGTCGAGTCCAAATAGGAACGGGTAACCTTCATAGCCAAGTTCCATATCGGACACACGATCCGTCAGTTTCGTCAGATTCACATCGACACCAATGACACCGATGATTTGGTTATCCGACACAACCGCCTTCGATGCCGTGATGATATACTCTTCCGTTGCCGTATCGATATAAGGCTCACTCCACACAACGCCGGATTTCGCTTCCACAGCATCCATATACCAGTCACGGCTCGTCGGGTCGAAATCATCCGGCAGATCGACAGCAGGTACGATCTTAAGCTGCTTGGTCGGGGATGCGATATAAACCGACGTCGCCTCCTGGTACAAGCTCAGATAATTGTTAAAATCCGACTGGATATCTGCATACAGTTCCGTATCCTGGGCAGCATCCACCTCGGGATCAATCTGCGCCTTCGAGTAATTCTTCAATACATTCGAAACCGAATACTGGTTCAGGCTCTTCTCATACTGTTCAAGGAACAGCTGCACCGAGCTATTCAGCTCCTTCACGACTCCCTGCGTCTGCCCGATCACCTGATCCTCCGTCTTCATCCGCGTCTGCCAGCTCGTAATCGCTATGATCGCGACCAGCGATGTAATGAACAAGACAGAGAAGACCATGATGAGTTTCGCCCTTATGGACGACAGCTTCAGTGAGTCTTTATTTTGTTGTCTCTTTTTCTTTTGTTTCTTTTTTTCCACTCGTCTTCCCCCTAAATCCCTATAAGTCTCTCCTGTTGTTTATCGACAGGATTCGTCAAGGTTTAACAGGGGGTGGGGATTTTGGTGGATTGGTTTTTTGCTGGAAATTAGGGAGTGAGGGGATGTTTTTTTCCTGGAATATGGGGTGAGGATGGGATCGAGATAGGGTTCGCTGGCTGCTTGGTGTTGAAGTTGGATTTAAGGATGGGGGAGGTTGGGACTTGATTGGGGGAAAACCGTTTTTGATAATAAAATTGGATTTTTGATAATATATCATTCGGAGCGCTCTAAATAGCTGCCCTTTCTCAACGAAATAACAACTATTTTCATCATTTAAAAATGTTTTTGACAAATCACACCGCTTTTTCAACATAAAAACACAAAAAAACAGCAGGAACAATCGTCCCTGCTGTTTTATCCGTTCAATTATTCACCGCTAACGTATGGAAGCAATGCCATTGTACGAGCGCGCTTGATCGCACGAGTCAACTTACGTTGGTACTTAGCGTTTGTTCCAGTTACACGACGTGGAAGAATTTTTCCACGCTCAGAGATGAATTTCTTAAGAAGATCCACATCTTTGAAATCGATATGTGTAATTCCGTTTGCTGTGAAGTAGCATACCTTACGGCGTCTACGTCCACCTCTACGTCCTCCTGCCATGTGATTCGCCTCCTATCATTTTAAATTATTCGTATCGTTCGTTTAGAATGGCAGATCATCATCAGAAATGTCGATCGGCTGACCGTCATTTGCAAATGGATCCTCATCTACACGTGTGTAGTTATTATTGTTGTTGTTGTTATTGTTGCGCTGTTGATTCTGATTCTGACTATAAGGATTTCCCTGGTCACGCTGACCTCCACCCGAATAGCCCGGACTTCCTCCACGATCGCCTTGGTTCGCATTTCGCGGTTCCAAGAATTGAACACTTTCCGCCACAACTTCCGTCATGAACACACGGCGTCCATCTTGTCCTTCGAAATTACGAGTCTGGATGCGACCGTCAACGCCAGCTAAGCTGCCTTTTTTAAGAAAGTTTGCTACATTCTCTGCAGGGCGACGCCATACAACACAATTAATAAAATCTGCTTCACGTTCTCCTGATTGATTCGTAAAACTACGATTCACGGCAAGTGTGAACGATGCAACAGCCACTCCATTCGGAGTGTATTTTAATTCAGGGTCTTTGGTTAAACGCCCTACTAATACAACTCGGTTCATCATCAGAATCAACCCCTTCCTTCCAGAATCCTGTTTCATATGAAACATTCACAGAAGTATATCTTAAAAAACGTTCGGATTATTCTTCGTCTTTAACAACGATATGACGGATAATGTCGTCACTGATCTTAGCCAAACGATCGAATTCGTTTACAGCTTCAGTGTTAGCGTTCATCTTCACTAGTTGGTAGAAACCATCACGGAAATCGTTGATTTCATACGCTAAACGACGTTTACCCCAATCTTTTGACTCGATGATCTCCGCACCGTTAGTTGTTAGAACGTTATCGAAACGCTCAACTACTGCTTTCTTTGACTCATCGTCAATGTTTGGGCGGACAATGTACATTAGTTCGTACTTTCTCATCTGAATGTCACCTCCTCGTGGACTATGCGGTCCTTTCGTTACGAAAGGACAAGGAGCAATGCGTTCATTACTCACGAAATAAAATTATAGCACAGCTTTTCTAGTATTGCAATATATCGTAGAAAAACTGATAGATTTTATAGGGAGGCGGTTTTGAATTTTTGTGAGGGATTTTGCTTTCCGTGGGGGAAGATCTTTCGGTAGTGATGCGGAGGCGTGATTCACGCTGCGGAGGCGGAATTTCGATAAAACTCGGCGTCCTTTGATAATAAAAGTTCATTCTCAATAATAAAACATTAATCGTGATCGTTTCGAAGCCTTGCTGATAATAGAAAAAGAGGATTCGATAATAAATCCTTAAAATTTGAAAATAAATGTTTGAATTTCGATAATAAACTTTCCGTTTTCGATAATAAGACAAGTTGCATAGCAGTCAGACTGCTTCAATTCACTAAAAAACACTTCCACCCAGCTATTTTCGTTAATTTTTTTATGCAGATTGCCTGAATCTAAATGCTTTTTTACCAAAAACGATCAAACTTCTGCTCAAAACTTGAAAAAAGCATAAAAAAGACCGGAGTCACCCCCGGTCTTTCTACAAACTCTTACACATTAAAACGGAAGTGAATAACGTCTCCGTCTTTTACTAGATATTCTTTCCCTTCAAGGCGGACTTTACCGGCTTCCTTGGCTGCTCCCATTGTTCCTGCTTCAACCAGGTCAGCATAGGAGACGGTTTCGGCGCGGATGAAGCCTCTTTCGAAGTCGGAGTGGATGACTCCGGCACATTGAGGGGCTTTCATGCCTTCGCGGAATGTCCAAGCGCGGACTTCCTGTACACCTGCCGTGAAATAAGTAGCAAGGCCAAGAAGCGAATAAGTTGCACGGATCAGCTGATCAAGGCCGGATTCTTCGATTCCTAGCTCCTGAAGGAACATCGCTTTCTCTTCATCATCAAGTTCAGCGATCTCAGACTCGATTTTTGCACAGACAACGATAACTTCTGCGTTGTCTTCTTTCGCAAATTCGCGGACCTTTTGCACGTATTCATTATCTGATGGATCTGCGATTTCATCTTCGCTTACATTCGCTACATACAATACCGGCTTTGAAGTCAGAAGGTGAAGCTGCTTCACAAGCTTCATCTGCTCTTCTGAGAATTCAACCGTACGTGCCGGCTGTTCCGCTTCAAGAACTTCTTTCAGCTTCACAAGGATATCATGCTCGAATACCGCTTCTTTATCTTTTTGTTTGGCCATCTTCTGGACGCGCGCAAGACGCTTGTCAACTGTTTCAAGATCGGCAAGGATCAATTCAAGATTGATGACTTCGATATCAGCGATCGGATCCACTTTTCCGGAAACGTGTGTGATATTGTCATCGGCAAAACAGCGGACAACCTGACAGATTGCGTCAACCTGGCGGATATGGGATAAGAATTTGTTTCCAAGTCCTTCCCCTTTACTCGCTCCTTTTACGATTCCCGCGATATCGGTGAATTCAAAAGCAGTAGGAACGGTCTTCTTCGGCTGAACAAGCTCAGTCAATTTATCGAGACGGTGATCGGGCACCTCTACAATTCCCACGTTTGGATCGATTGTACAGAAAGGATAGTTAGCAGATTCTGCGCCTGCTTTTGTGATTGCGTTAAAAAGTGTTGATTTACCTACATTCGGCAGCCCAACAATACCAGCTGTTAAAGCCATTTCGGTCACTCCTCTTATTGTTCTTATCTATGAAAAAATCGTGATTGATGTTAACTCTTCCAAATGGTCGAACCCTTCACAATTATAGAGATAATAGGAGGAAAAGACAAGTAGGCAGAAAAGCGGAGGGGCTTTGCAAAGGGGCGTGTGTCATAAGACAAATCGGCCGTCAAGGCGTTCTTTGCCTTCTTGGACGAGTTGGCTTATGACATGTGCCTCTAAGCCCCGCAGCTGGACAGGTCTCAGGCGCAGGAGTCTTCGCTTTCCAACTCCAGTCAACTGCTGGAATCCCTAAAAAAGTCAATCAACCAACGGCTCTGCTTTTTCAAAAAAATAAAAGACACCCCCGTTCAAAACGGCAGGTGTCCGGAATATTTCAATAGTATGCCGAACCCTTGCGGCAAGAGGATTAAGCGTAAGGGGTTAGGGGTATGAAAAGAGTAATCAATCCTGGGCACTTTCCAGTACTTTTTTCATTTTTTTCGTAAAATCCCTCCGGGGGATCATGACGCTGTGGCCGCAGCCTTCGCATTTGATGCGGATATCCATGCCGAGACGGATTACTTTCCAGCGATTGACTCCGCAAGGGTGGGGCTTCTTCATCTCTACTACATCATTTAATTGGAACGTTTTTGGCTCCATCAGCCTTCCTCCTGTCCAAGTCTTTTTTTATCATGATGGGGATCGGCGTGAAAATCCTCATTCCTCGAATACATGACCATACGAGGGAACGGAATTTCAATACCATGCTTATCCAGAACGATTTTCACATCTTTACGGATCATCCTGGCAATATACCAGTGTCTCATCGGCACGGTTTCAGCCACGATCCGAATCACAACATCTGATGCCCCTAGTGTCTGGACACCGAGAAGTTCCGGAGGATTCACCAGGTCTTCATATTTCTGAGGAAGGGTGATAAGAAGATCCTGTATGACTTTTTCCGCCTCCTCTATGTTTTCCTCGTAGGCAATACTGACATCCACGACAGCAATGCTGTTATGAATCGAGTAGTTCGTCACTTCCGTAATATTACCGTTCGGGAAGATATGAAGTTCGCCTGTCCAGCTTTTGATCTTCGTCGTACGAAGGCCGATTTCTTCAACCGTCCCTTCGGCGGATCCAATCCTGACATAATCACCAACGGAAAACTGATCTTCAAAGATGATGAAGAAGCCGGTGATAATATCACGAACAAGGTTCTGCGCACCGAAACCGATGGCAAGACCGACGATCCCGGCACCGGCGATCAATCCTTTAATATCGATGCCAAGCGTCGACAGGATTGTCATTAAACTGATGAAGTAAACCACATAGGTCAATACATTCTCCAGTAGTTTCAGCAAAGTGGCCTCGCGCCGCTCCGAGAATTTGAGAGGGGCTTTCGAACGCACCCTGAATATATTCCGGATCGCTGAGCGTCCAAGTTTTAACGCGATATATGTAATCAGCATGATTGCGACGATTTTAATCGCATTTGTACCCAGCGCGACCCATAGATCATTGTCGATTATTTTATCCACGGTGTCATCAACCGTCTTTTTAACATCATCAGTAGTAGTGGCTGCCATATATATGAATCACCTGCTTTTTCAGTAATGAAGTTACGTTATATTCTATCAAGTTTCCCGAACCTTGGGTAGTTCTAACCTATACTTTCAAATTTAGACGAAATTTTTTATTTTATGAAAAATCATCCTCCTTTATGTATGAAAAAACAATATCGACCGTATACTGTTAAAAACTCTTTCCCGGAAACCTACCAATCAAAGGAGTGGAAGTCATGAATCTTAAAAAAGGATTATTCGAACGGAAAACCGAGCCCTTCAGGGTGTATCATCAAGATGAACACGCGGCAAGGGATCTTTCCGTTCAATTGGCATCCATTCTTCCCACCCTTTACCGGACTCGTCCGATTGTGTTTGTGTGTATCGGCACCGACCGCTCGACCGGGGATTCGCTGGGGCCGTTGGCAGGAACGTTATTATCCGAGCAGGGAATGGGGATTTTTCATGTATACGGTACGCTCGATGATCCCATCCATGCCGTTAACCTTGAAGAAAAGCTGCGGGAGATCAAGTCAAAGTACATCAATCCATTCATCATCGGCATCGATGCCTGCCTCGGAAGACTGAAAAGCGTGGGTGCGATTCAATTGTGTGACGGACCTTTGAAGCCGGGTGCAGGAGTCAATAAAGAACTCCCCGAAGTCGGGAACGTGCATTTGACCGGAATAGTGAATGTCAGTGGATTCATGGAATTCTTTGTTTTACAGAATACACGGTTAAATCTTGTGATGAAAATGGCGAAGACGATGGTGGAAGCCATCGTGCTCGCTGAAGAGGTCATCGAGAGAAGAAATGCGATCAGCATCGAGAATTGGCGGGAAGAATTGCATTAACTGAAAAGCGGAGGCGGCTCGCCCAGAGACGACAAGCATAAGACGGAACCCCGAAAAGGCGCTTTTTTCCTTTTCGGGGTTCTTGGCTTATGACCTCGAGTCTCTAGCCGCCGCAGCTGGACAATCGAAAAGCGGAGGCGGTTCGATCAGGAGCGACAAGTATTAGATGAACTTACGGGAAGGCGCTCATGGCCTTTTTGGTAAGTTTAGCTTATGACCTGAGCTCCTAACCGCCGCAGCTGGACAATAAAAACGGGACGCGTACGGTGCCTCCCGTTTTTTCATTTCATTAAAAGTATAATTGATAAGCATGTATTACCCCTACGACAAGGGCGACCACGATAATGCCGGGCAGCAGATTGGCTACGCGGATCTTGGTGATCCCAATCAGGTTCAAGCCGATGGCAAAAATCATGATTCCCCCCGTCGAAGTCATTTCAACAATGTATGTATCCATCAGTTCCTGAGGCACCCATTGATGAATCTGAGTGGCAAATAAGGCGATCAGCCCCTGATACAGAACGACAGGGATCGCTGAAAACATGACCCCGATACCAAGAGTGGTCGTCAAAATTAACGACGTGAAGCCATCGATGATCGACTTTGTATAGAGGACATCATGATCTCCCCTTATCCCGCTGTCCAGCGCGCCGATGACGGCCATTGCACCGATCACAAAGATCAACGTGGCGGTCACGAAGCCTTGTGAGATGGATGTTTCTTTCTTGCTGCCCATCTTTTTTTCAAGCCAGGTGCCGACAGCATTCAGCTTGTCCTCCAGGTTCATCCATTCCCCCCAGGCAGCACCGAGTGCAAGGCTGATGATTACGATGAGGAAGTTCTCACTTTTAAGCCCCATCTGAAGGCCAAGGACCACGACGGCCAGACCGATCGCTTTCATCACCGTTCCTTTCATGTTCTCAGGAATCCGGTGTAGAAAAACCCCAAGCAGTGTTCCGATGATAATACAAATTCCGTTTACGATCGTTCCTAAAAGCACCATATGCGTTCCCCTCAATCAAAATAGAAATAGTAAAAGGGAAGAGGACCGGCCTCCAATTTTTGAAGGCCAGTCCTTTCTCTTGTCATGACAACTTATTTATCCTGCAGCAGTTCCAAAATCCGGTTCAAATCTTCCTGCGAGAAGAACTCAAGTTCAATTTTCCCCTTCTTCTTGGATTGCTTGATCGTTACCGTAGTACCGAATCGCTCCTGGAGCATCGTTTCCTGTTCTTTGATGAAAACATCCTTTTTCTTCTCCGGAGGCTTTGTTTCACGTGAAACATTCCCGTTCATCTCGCCTATAAGTTTCTCAAGCTGCCGTACGTTCAGTGATTCTTTCAGAATGCGGTTCACCAGTGCGGACAGGTTCTTTTTATTCTTCAAACCGAGCAGTGCACGTCCGTGACCCATCGTTAATTTCCCTTCGGAAATCAATTCCTGAATGGGCGCGGGCAGGGAGAGAAGCCTGATGTGGTTAGCGATATGGGGACGGCTTTTTCCAAGGCGCTTCGCCACTTCTTCCTGGGTGATCTTCAGCTTATCCATCAGCATCTGATAGGCTGCTCCCTCTTCGATCGGAGTCAGATCCTCCCGCTGAAGATTCTCGAGTACGGCAAGCTCCATCATCTGCTGATCGTTCAGTTCCCGGACGACAACAGGTACAACGTCCAATTTTGCAGCGGTCGCTGCGCGGTAACGCCTTTCACCGACTACGATTTCGTATCCTTTGATTGATTTCCTGACAATGATCGGCTGCAAGATTCCGTGCTCCAAAATCGATTCCTTTAATTCCTCGATTGCAGCAGGCTCAAAAATCTTGCGTGGCTGATAAGGATTCGGCCGTATATCTTTCAGCTTTACCTCTTGAACGGTTTCTTCACTTTGAGTCGTTTGTACGTTTTGAAAAAGGGCGTTGATACCCTTTCCTAAACCTTTAGCCATTCGTCACCACTTCCTTTGCCAGTTCTAAATAAACTTCCGCTCCCCTGGACTTCGCATCATAAATAATGATCGGTTCACCGTGACTCGGTGCTTCACTCAAACGGACATTACGAGGGATGATCGTGCGGTACACTTTATCTTGAAAGTACTTCTTCACCTCTTCAATGACTTGAATACCCAGGTTTGTGCGGGCATCAAGCATGGTCAGCAGCACCCCGTCGATCATCAGATCATGATTGAGGTGTTTTTGAACGAGGCGGACGGTACTCAAGAGCTGACTCAGCCCTTCGAGGGCATAGTACTCACATTGGACAGGAATGACGACAGCATCAGAGGCTGTCAGCGCATTGATCGTCAAGAGACCCAAAGACGGAGGGCAGTCAATAATAATATAGTCAAAATCACCTTTGACTTTTTCTAATGCTTTCTTTAATCGAACTTCACGAGAAATGGTCGGGACGAGTTCAATTTCTGCCCCTGCCAATGAAATGGTAGCAGGTACGATGGAAAGATTTTCGACTTTTGATTGTTTGATTGTTTCCTTTACGTCGACATCATCCACCAGCACATCATAAATGCATTGATGCACATCGCCTTTTTCCACTCCAACACCACTCGTGGCGTTTCCTTGGGGATCGATATCTACAAGCAGGACTTTTTGTCCTATGTATGCAAGGCATGCTCCCAAATTGACGGAGGTGGTCGTTTTTCCCACGCCGCCTTTCTGGTTGGTCACCGCTATTATTCTTCCCAAGGTTGTCACCTACCTTTTGACGTCCTAGATTGGTCGTTTTTTCTACACAGTATTCTTCTATTCTATCAAAATTCGCAGAGAAATGTCTGATTCTTTTTTGAAAATATTGAAAGCTTCTTTTTCAATATTTGGAAAAAATCAAATCTGTTAAAAAGGGCAGTAGAATCCTGTTGTAAATTGTCATATTTCCAAGGAAATTATTTAGGGGGGCGGCTTGGTATTACGCTATTGATTTCTGTGCAGGTACTGCTCTTTCCGCAGGAGTTTCCGTCCTGTACTCCAATCAACCGCTGTAACCGGTATAAATTAAGTGTCTATATTGTCAAATACCAAAAAAAAAACGAGCCATCAATTTAAATTCTGGAATTCAAATTGATGGCTCAGTTTTTTTAACTTAAATAATAATATCAACGCCTCGTTTCTATTGTGCTTTGGGTATTTAATAAAATCAATAAGAGATACTCTTTGATGAATGCTCTTGAACTCTTTTAGCATTTGTCAGAATAGAAGACCTTCTCTTTAAATAATCCCCATCCAACAGAGAACGAATGCCATTTGTCATCATGGTTATCGAAACAATCAATAAGGTTAATAAAAGGACCGGGAAGAAAATGATCCATGGGGAAAGCATTAGTTCAAAGTAATTGCTCCCGATGAATGCCGTCCATCCCGGAATGAAAAAACCAAGAATGGATACGTGCATCATAAGGGTCAAGACAGCGACCAATTGTCCGCTGAATATCAATAAGAACTTTCCTCTCACACTGGGAAGCACATGCTTTATTAAAATGTGAAGGTTCTTCCCTCCCAACACTCTGGCGCCTTGTATAAATTCCTGCTGATATGCAAGAAAGGTTTCCTTTCCGATAAGTTGGGATAAAGAAGGGATTCCGACACCGATTAATATGAAGGCGATCAGCCTCCATCTGAAATCGGGGTTATCAATGAAAAGTTGATAATCCATAAATTGCATTCCGTATAACAAAAGAAATGCAAGCAGCGTCACCGGTACAAAATGAAACCCTTCGAGGAGGACATCCATCCATTTCAATCTTCGATAATAGATTCCATAAAACAATCCTAATAGTAAAGAAACGAGCATTCTTCCACCTGTAACAATAAGGGCCAGCTTCAGTGTTGGCATCGTTTGGCCCAGAATTACGTCGAACATATCAGTTCCCCCGGCTGAAGTTCCAAAGGGATGTTCCCAGGATGGCGGAAGAGGCTTTACGTTTAAGTAATCCTCCTGAGAAGTTTGTCCTGTATCCTCATAAAAGAAGTGACTATTCACATAGCTTCCTGCGATTAGAAATATGATAATCAAGAAACCTGTTAAAAAACTCCCACTTTTAAAGAGTCGCTTGATCATAGACCGCCACCCCTTTCGGCAAAAATGATTGGATTAGAAAAAATACGACAGACAGCGGAAGTGTGAGCAAGATCAATCCTGCTGATATGATTTCGTAACTGGGGTGGTTGGACATGAATTGTAAAATACCATAAATATTATACATATATTCGAGGATAATCATGTTGGATATGAGCAGCAGATACATATATTTTAAGTTATAAAAAAAGGAGTAAAGAACGTTTGGAAAAACATGCTTGATCAGAATATGAAGCTTGCCCATCCCCTTTGCCACACTAAGCTCCACATAAGGTTTCCCCAGCTCATTCTCATACATCATCAGGGTATTTTTATAAAGATAGATCATAGGGATCAAGGATAATGAAAGGATAGGCAGCAGATAAATTTTTTGTCCCGACACAGAATAGGGTTCTGTGATGAGAAAATCGGTATGCTTGAATACCCATACAGCCCCGAGCTGTAATGAGAAAATGACAAACACATCGGGCAGTGCTTCAAGAATCGTCAGTATATATTTGACTGAATCCTGCACCTTTCTTGGTAAATAAAAGGTTCCGGTGGTCAGCAGGACCGCAAATAGCAAAGCGATAAATAGTGAAACAAACAGGAGCAGGAGAGAATATGTATATGATTCCAGTATGTAAGGAAATATCGTCCTCTCGACGTTCGTACCCTGAGCTGTATAACTTATATCGGTGAAGTGATACAACTCTATGAACGTTTTCTTTAACTCAGAAAAGAAGTTCACAGGAAAAAATCCTAAATCTTTTCTTTCCATCCCAAAAGGTTGATCCGCTGGCGGTGGAATATCTTTAAAAATAAGGGCGGGTAAATGACAAATACTGATAACACTAACTGTAGTAGCAAACAGAACGATCATAAAACGTGCGAATCTCTGGACCATCCAATCCCCCTAACGTTGTTTTTGGAAAACAAATCCAATTATTATTACCATGTTAATATATAGTTCCTTGTTATGACAACCTGTTATTTAGTTATCCAAGGGGAAGATTGCCCTTAACGAAAAAAACGCAAATAAAAAAGCAAGAAACACAAATCTCTGTTTCTCGCTTTTTATGAATCTATTTCTTTTTGGGAATACGGATGGTAAATTGATAGAATTCGTCGTGCTCTTCTTCCTCGGCGTTGAGGTTGATGCCGCTGTCGGACACCATGGAGAGAGACTGACGGATTGTATTGACGGCTATGCGCATATCCTTTGAGAATGCCTTGCGTTTCGGCTTCGGTTTTGGGGCGGAGCCTTCCAGCATCTTCACGACCCGGTCTTCTGTCTGCTTGACATTCAGGCTCTTCTCGATGACTTCGCCGAGAAGCTGGATCTGTTTTTCGGGTTTTTTCAATGGAATCAATGCACGCGCATGGCGTTCCGTAATTTTCTTATCCAATAATGCATGATGAATTTCTTCTGGAAGCTTTAGGAGACGAAGCTTGTTTGCCACTGTGGACTGTCCTTTTCCTAAGCGCTGAGCAAGTGCTTCCTGAGTCAAATTGTGCAGCTCCAGCAATTTACCGTAGGCGATTGCTTCTTCAATCGGGGAAAGCTCTTCCCTCTGCAGGTTTTCGATTAAAGCGACTGAAGCCGTTTCGGTATCGCTGAGGTTCTTGACGATGGCCGGGACGGTTTCCCAGCCAAGCTTTTGAACAGCCCTGTACCGTCGTTCACCAGCGATGATTTCGTATTGTCCGTCATCAGCCTGCCTGACGACGATCGGCTGTATGATTCCATGCGTGTGGATGGTTCTTGACAGCTCTTCTATTTTTTCATCATTAAAAACGGTTCTTGGTTGAAAGCGATTGGGAACGATTTGTGCTACGGGGATCTTCTTCACCTCATCGCGGTCTTCCACTTCCACTACACTTGATTCTTCAGATTCAACATCTTGCTCTTTTTCACCCAGACCAAAAAAACGAGAGAAAGGATGCTTCATCTTCCTACACCACCTTTAAGAAACTCCCTATATTATGATTCTCTAAAATATGACAAATTCCTGCCTCTTCTAGACATATTCACTCAGGATCATTACAGTTCAAGCATACCATTTTTCCTATAAGAGCAGAACCACTATGGGGACCGTTCTTATTCCAACGGTAATTTATTCGGCGTTCCCGGTTTTCTCGGGTACTTATTAGGTGTTTCTTTCACTTTGTTTATTTTCACGATATTCCGTTCGCTTTCTTCTTCTGGAAGGACAAATGAAAAGACTTTTTCAGTCTGGCCCCCAAGCGTCGCAATCGCTTTTTTCCCTATGTTCATTTCTTCACCGGCACTGGCAGCCTTCATTGCCACGAATGACCCGCCTTTTTTGACGAGCGGCAGACAAAGTTCGCTCAGTACGGACATTCTCGCGACTGCCCTTGCCGTCACAATATCATAGGATTCGCGGTGTTCCTTCTTTTTCCCGAAGGTCTCTGCCCGGTCGTGAAAGAAGTTGGTATTCTCGAGTCCCAGTTCATTTGATAAGTGATTCAGGAACGAGATCCGCTTATTCAATGAGTCTACAATCGTGATATGCAGGTGGGGGAAGCAGATTTTCAAGGGGATGCTCGGAAACCCTGCACCCGCTCCCACATCGCATACGGATACGACATCTGAGAAGTCGATATAGAATGCTGCACTGATTGAATCATAGAAGTGTTTCAGATACACTTCTTCCTTGTCCGTGATGGCCGTGAGATTCATCTTTTCATTCCACTCGACAAGGATTTCATAGTAACGTTCGAATTGATCTAATTGCCCGGGAGAAAGGGAGATCCCCTTCTCCTCCAGGCTGGATTGGAACTGGTCTATATTCATTCAATTACCCTTCCTTTGCCTATTGATCGCCTGAAACTTTCGCGATTTTCCCTTGTTCGATATACACAAGCAGAATCGAGATGTCGGCAGGATTGACTCCTGAAATCCTTGTAGCCTGTGCCAGGGAAAGCGGGCGTACTTCGATCAGTTTCTGCCTTGCTTCTGATGCCAGTCCGCTGATCGCTTCATAATCAATGTTTTCAGGGATTTTTTTGTTTTCCATCTTTTTCAGCTTATCGACTTGCTGAAGGGATTTCTCGATATATCCTTCATATTTCACCTGGATCTCAACTTGTTCTTCCACATCTGGTGAAAGCTCGACCTCGCTCGGGACAAGGCGTTTGATGTGGCTGTAATTCATTTCAGGACGCTTCAATAGATCGGCTGCAAGGATGCCGTCCTTCAATTCACTGCCCCCGGCTTCACGGATGACCGCCTGCGTCTCTTCGACAGGCTTGATCCGGATGCTTTCCAGACGCTCTTTCTCGGCATTGATCGCTTCTTTCTTTTCCGTGAAACGTCCGTATCTTTCATCGGAAATCAAGCCGATGCGCTTTCCGATATCCGTCAGGCGCAGGTCTGCGTTGTCATGACGTAATAATAACCGGTATTCCGCACGGGAAGTCAATAATCGGTAAGGCTCATTTGTCCCTTTGGTCACGAGGTCATCGATCAATACGCCGATATAGGCATCGGAACGGCTGAGGATGACTTCGTCTTTATCAAGCGCCCGGCAGGCGGCATTGATGCCGGCCATCAGACCCTGTCCGGCAGCTTCCTCGTAGCCGGAAGTACCGTTGATCTGGCCTGCAGTATAAAGATTCTTGATTTTTTTCGTTTCAAGCGTCGGCCATAATTGTGTCGGCACGATGGAATCGTACTCGATCGCGTAGCCTGCACGCATCATCTGTACCTTTTCAAGACCCGGGATCGTGGAAAGGATTTTCTGCTGCACGTCTTCGGGAAGGCTCGTTGATAAACCTTGTACATATACTTCCTGCGTGTTTCTCCCTTCAGGTTCCAGGAAGATCTGGTGACGAGGCTTGTCATGGAAACGGACCACTTTATCTTCGATTGACGGACAATAACGAGGGCCTGTCCCTTTGATCATACCTGAATACATCGGAGAACGATGTAGATTTTCGTCGATTAGTTTATGAGTTTCTTCATTTGTGTACGTCAGCCAGCAAGGAAGCTGATCCGTGATATATTTTGTCGTTTCATAACTGAATGCACGCGGCACATCATCACCGGGCTGGATTTCCGTTTTGGAATAATCGATGGATGATGAATTTACGCGTGGAGGCGTCCCCGTTTTAAAACGGACTGTATCGAATCCAAGCTCCCTTAGATGATCCGCCAGCCTGATGGATGGCTGCTGATTGTTCGGGCCGCTGGAGTATTTAAGATCTCCAAGGATGATTTCACCGCGTAGGAATGTCCCGGTCGTGATGACGACCGTTTTCGCACGGTAAGCAGCACCGGTCATGGTCACGACACCCTTGCACTCTCCGTCTTCGACGATCAATTCTTCGACCATTCCCTGAAGAAGGGTCATATTCGGTTCGTTTTCAAGCGTGCGCTTCATCTCATGCTGATAGAGAAATTTATCCGCCTGCGCCCTGAGTGCGCGGACAGCCGGACCTTTCCCTGTATTCAACATCCGCATCTGAATATGCGTTTTATCGATATTGCGCCCCATCTCTCCGCCGAGGGCGTCGATTTCACGGACGACGATCCCTTTTGCCGGACCTCCAACAGAAGGGTTGCACGGCATGAAGGCAACCATATCCAAATTGATGGTCACCATTAACGTTTTCGCTCCCATCCGGGCTGAAGCAAGTCCTGCTTCGACACCGGCATGTCCAGCACCAATGACAATGACATCATATTGTCCTGCGTCATATTGCATGGTTTATTTTTTCCTCCTTGCGGGTGAGCCGACTGGCCACCCCTGTAAAATAATTTATTTTCCGAGGCAGAATTGAGAGAACAGCTGGTCGATCAGGCTTTCATGGACGCTGTCGCCGATGATTTCACCGAGCAGCTCCCACGTCCTTGTCAGATCGATCTGCGCGATATCGATCGGTGTTCCCATTTCCACACTGTTGATTGCTTCGTTGATTGCCTGCGATGCCTGATTCAATAAGGCGATGTGCCGGCTGTTCGATACATATGTGATATCCCCCGCTTCGATGGATCCTGCAAAGAAGAGCGAGGAAATCGCTTCTTCAAGTTCATCGATTCCTTCTTCTTCAAGAAGGGCAGTGGTCACAAGCGGATGTTCCTTCGCCAGTTCGCGAACCCGGTCCAAGTCGATCTTCTGCGGAAGGTCCGTCTTATTTACGATGACGATGACGTCCATCCCTTTCACCGCTTCAAAAAGCTGTTCATCCTCATGTGTCAGTTCGTCTGCATAATTGAGGACGAGAAGAATCAGGTCTGCTTCCTTCAAAACCTGTCTCGAACGTTCGACACCGATCCGCTCGACGATGTCCTCCGTTTCGCGGATTCCCGCCGTATCGACAAGACGGAGCGGCACCCCGCGTACATTTACATATTCCTCTATCACGTCGCGGGTCGTACCCGGAATGTCGGTGACAATCGCTTTATTTTCATGCACAAGGCTGTTCAATAAGGAAGATTTACCGACATTCGGACGTCCGATGATGACAGTGGAAAGTCCTTCGCGAAGGATCTTCCCTTGTTCGGATGTTGTGATCAATTTATCAATTTCGTCCCGTACATGCCTTGATTTTTCAAGAAGGACGGTATGCGTCATTTCTTCGACATCGTCATATTCCGGATAGTCGATGTTCACTTCGACGTGTGCCAGGGTCTCGAGGATTTCCTGCCGCAGTTTCCGGATCAGATTGGAAAGGCGTCCCTCCATCTGATTCAGCGCCACATTCATCGCCCGGTCCGTTTTCGCACGGATCAGATCCATGACCGCTTCTGCCTGGGACAAGTCGATGCGCCCGTTCAAGAAAGCGCGCTTCGTGAATTCACCAGGCTCGGCCAAACGCGCTCCATGCTTCAATACAAGCTGAAGCACTTTGTTGACCGAAACCAATCCGCCGTGGCAGTTGATTTCGATGATATCTTCACGTGTGAAGGTTTTCGGCCCCCTCATCACAGAGACCATCACCTCTTCCACCACCTGCTCTGTGCCCGGATCGATGATATGTCCGTAATGGATCGTGTGGGAAGCAAACTCCTTCATGGACGTCCCCTTCATCCCGCGGAACACTTTCGCTCCGATGTCAAAGGCTTCATCCCCGCTCAAACGAACGATGGCGATCGCACCTTCGCCCATCGGT
Organism: Rossellomorea oryzaecorticis; assembly: GCF_045897515.1. Lineage (NCBI taxonomy): Bacteria > Bacillati > Bacillota > Bacilli > Caryophanales > Bacillaceae > Rossellomorea > Rossellomorea oryzaecorticis. The sequence goes on from NZ_JBJOSA010000008.1 coordinate 151,542, forward strand.
GTCGAGATGGCTGCAATTGTATCCAGTTCCATTCTTATCACCTCTCTTTAATGTTGTTTTTGAATCTATATGAACGAATGAAATTCAGAGAGCAAAGTTTCCCCAAATTATTAGAATATCACAAACCTATTTAATACAAAAGAAACTAATTTCCCTTGCCGTCACGTTATCCACAGATCATTTTATCTTATCTCTATTATTTTAACTTATCCACATGTGAATAACAATAAAGCGGGTCAAAAAGGGATATCCACAGGGCGGGTGAGACGGAAATAATGATTTGGCTGGAGGGAGGATTTTAGTGTGGGGTTATTTCCGCAGCGGGACTAGATTTTGGGTTGTCGCTAGAGAGAGATGGGATCTGTGTAGGTGTAGGGAGAGTGAGTTGAGGAAGAGTTTTTTTGACTTTTTAAGATAATAAACGGCAATGAACGGCAGTTTTTTGTGGATTCTATTAAAAAAAAGGGGGGATCTCCATTCTTTTAAACATTTTTGATAGGGCGAGAAGCCGCAATGATGATTATATTATCAAAAACAGAGGATTTATTATCAAAAAAAAAACGATTTTATTATCAAAACGCCCCATACCCCTGGTTTCAGCCACGAGACCAACCAAAAAACGACAAATTTCGCCGCTTGCTCCAACTACCGGCTGCAATTCATGCGGCAATTTATCATCCACCCATAAAAAACAATAAAAAAGACGACCCCTCAAAAAAGGAATCGTCTCTCTCAATTTATTTAGGTGCGATCACGATATATCTGTTGGGTTCCCGGCCTTCTGAATAGGTGTCCACTTTTTTCGCATTGACCAATGCGGTATGGATCACTTTGCGTTCATAGGAAGGCATCGGTTCAAGCGAAACAGCGCGGTTTGTGCGCAGTGCTTTATCCGCAAGCCTTTCTGCGAGGTTCGTCAGGGTCTGGCGTCGGCGCTCACGATAGTTTTCGGCATCCAAAAGTATGGTTAAAAACTGGTCGGACTCCTTGTTCGCTGCCAATTGGGTCAAATGCTGAAGTGCATTTAATGTCTGCCCCCGTTTTCCGATCAGAAGGGCCATTTTTTCACCGGATAAACGGAATTCTACATCTCTTCCGTTTACCTCCACATCGATGGAAGCCTCCACTCCCATCTCACGGGCAACAGATAATAAGAATTCTTTCGCTGTCTCCACCGGATCAATTGCTTTCCTTACCTGGACGGATGCGGGTCTGCCCCCGAACAGTCCGAACAGACTTTTTTTACCTTGATCTAACACTTCAATTTCTGCTTGTTCTTTGGTGATGTTCAGTTGAGACAAGGCTGATTCAATGGCTTCTTCCACCGTTTGACCAGTCGCTTTCACTTCTCTCACTTTTTCTTTCCTCCCGAACCACCGGCTTTTGCTTTCGCAGCTTGTACTTCTCTGATATCCGGACCTTTGATGAAGTACGTTTGAACGATCATGAAGATATTACCGATTACCCAGTACAGCGCAAGTGCTGATGGGAAGTTGATTGCAAAAATCACGATCATCACCGGCATGATGTAAAGCATCATCGCCATTTGAGGGTTTTGATCCGCTGTACCCGCCATCATCAGCTTTTGCTGGATGAATGTTGTGATACCGGCTACGACCGCAAGGATGATATCCCGTTCACCAAGGTCGAACCAAAGGAAATTATGTTCTGCAATTTCTCTTGTACGAACGATTGAGTGATAAAATCCGATCAGGATCGGCATTTGGACGATCAATGGGAAACACCCTGCCAGAGGATTGACTCCGTGTGACTGGAATAATGCCATTGTTTCCTGTTGAAGTTTTTGTTGAGTCTGTGCATCTTTAGAACTGTATTTTTCACGAAGCTTTTTCATTTCAGGCTGAAGTGCCTGCATCGCTTTTGAGTTCTTCGTTTGTTTGATCATTAACGGTAAGATGGCTAAACGAATAATCAATGTGACGATGATGATCGCCAGACCATAAGAACCATTGAACCAATCCGCTACCATCGTAATTAATTGTGATAATGGCCATACAATATATTCATTCCAAAAACCTGTACTCTCAGGTGTGATTGGCTGATTATATTCTGAACAGCCGGATAAAACAGTCATTAGCCCGATAATTGCCATCAGGGCTATCAGTCTCTTTTTCACCCTTATTTTCCTCCCAACTAATATGTTTCTTCAAGGCGTACTCAGCGTATTATGTTTTCAGTATATTGCTAATCCGTGCACCCATTATAGCTTTCACACTCTCCCAAACCAATCAAGCTATCCGGTGCAAGAACAAGTGCAATCTAGCAGAAAACAGCCTTCTTTCAATAGCCGGGGATACAATTACCCCAACCCGTTCTTAAAAAGTACAATCCTTCGTATTGTAACATCTTTTCAAAGGCTTGTGATGCTGAAACTTGTCTAAATAGTAAATACTTTTTTACTTTTTTCTATCATTTTTGCCATAAGAAGTCTTTTTCAAAACTTTTCCACGCTTTAAAACATGCGTGATGCTGCTTTTCACTTCATGAAAATCCATGTCGGCCGCCGGTTTCCTGGCGATGATTAAATAATCGTGGTTATCCTGAACGTCTTCACGCAATTCTAAGAAAGCCTGCCTGATGTACCGCTTGATTCTGTTCCGGCACACAGCATTCCCGATTTTTTTGCTCACGGAAATCCCGATCCGGAAAGGCTGGGCTTCTTCCTGTTTTAAGGAATAAAGAACAAATTGCCTGTTTGCAAACGATGTCCCTTTTTTAAATATCTCTTGAAATTCTTTGTTTTTCTTAACTCGCTGTTCTTTCCTCATAACCCACACCTGTTTTTTTGTTTTTCTTAAGTCTTTCATTTAATAGAAGATCTTAATCATTTTTGCCCATTTACTAGAAAAAAAGACCACTGAGTCAGTTCAGTGGTCTAAGCAGATAATACTTTTCTTCCTTTAGCACGGCGGCGAGCTAATACTCTGCGTCCGTTTTTAGAGCTCATACGCGCACGGAAACCGTGTACTTTACTTCTTTTACGTCTATTTGGTTGAAACGTTCTTTTCATCTATTGCACCTCCCTGAAGGGTTCATCTTCATATGTTAAAGACATTCTCCACTATTATAAAGACGACAACCATAAAAAGTCAACACTCATATCATTTTATTTTTGGTTATGTAAAATTTACTAATGGATTATTGAATCTTTTTTTAATGCTCCAATTGCCGCTTATAATTTCCGGAGTGGACAGCTAAATCGTCGACGGTTCCTTTCCGCTGGAGGCATTTGCTTTCCGCGGGGAGAAAGTCGAGCCTCCTCGGCGTTCCGCCTCCGGGGTCTCGACCTTTTCTCTCTTCCCGCAGGAGTCAAATGCCTCCAGCTCCAATCCACTCTGTCTTTTTAATATAGATTGTAATAAAAATCACTAGTAGTCAGCGGGAAATGCCTTTCTCTTATTTATAGATGAATTATATCTTTTCTAATATAGAAATATAACTTATTAATGTAGACAGATTAATTTTTTACTGGGGGATAAGTGGTGTCTATATATCTAGTGGATCTAGCGTTGATTGGAGTGCAAGACGAAGACTCCTGCGGGAAGAGTAGCTTATTAGAAAAGCGGAAGAGCTTTGCTCAGAGCCCTGCAGCTGGACAAGTGAGACCCCGCAGGAACGAATGTGACGAGGAGGCTCACGGGCTACCCGCGGAAAGCGAAGTCTTGCACGGAAATCATAAGCGGAAATAAAACTCCTCAATAATTTTTTCCCTCTCTTAATTCCTTCTACAAAATTTCTCTCAACTCCAAAAAAATCACCCTGTGGATAGATTTCGACATGATTTTTATTTATCCACAGCAGGTATTGACAGGTTTTTCACAAGTTAACTCCTTGTGGACAATTTAATTCCACAGCTGACAGGGGTTGTGGATAAAATTTAAAAACCATTGCACCTCTAAGGATATTTTGATATGATTATTGTGTTTTCACTCTTGATAACTGCAATTACGAAATTTACTTATCCACAAAATGTGGATATCATGTGGGTAACTTATTCAGATGGTTTGTAAACCCTTGTCCACAGGTGGTGGATATTGTCGACTAACCATTTTCTTTCCTTATTATATATATTCTCCACATTCAGTACATTGTATTTTTATAAGATGACGAGATTTACATCGTTTACAAGTTATACAGAGATTGTACACGCACGAAAAACTGGCATTTCTGCCGGACAAAGATAAAGAAAAGGAGGGATCAGGTTTGGAGAATATCGGGGATCTTTGGAGCAAAGCCTTGGAAAATATCGAAAAGAAAATCAGTAAGCCAAGCTTCGACACATGGCTGAAATCGACGAAGGCTCACTCCATCCAAGGGGATACTCTTGTGATTACCGCTCCGAATGAGTTTGCGAGAGATTGGCTGGAAGGTCGTTATTCTCAGTTAATCTCAGGAGTGCTGTATGACATAACCGGCGAAGAACTGGTCGTCAAATTCATTATTCCCCAGAATCAGGAGCCGGAAGAGTTTGATATTCCAGTCCCGCCGAAAAAGGCATCAAAAGACGATGATCAGTATGATCTGAACCAGAACATGCTGAATCCCAAATATACATTCGATACGTTTGTCATCGGCTCAGGCAACCGCTTCGCCCATGCTGCATCATTGGCAGTGGCGGAAGCACCTGCAAAAGCCTACAACCCGTTATTTATCTACGGGGGTGTCGGCCTGGGGAAGACTCACTTGATGCATGCGATCGGTCATTATGTGCTCGAACATAATCCTGCTGCAAAAGTGGTCTATTTATCTTCCGAAAAGTTCACGAATGAGTTCATCAACTCCATACGTGACAACAAAGCGGTCGATTTTCGCAACAAATACCGGAGCGTAGATGTGCTGTTAATTGACGATATTCAATTCTTGGCCGGTAAAGAACAGACACAAGAGGAATTTTTCCATACATTCAATACACTGCATGAAGAAAGCAAGCAGATCGTCATCTCAAGTGACCGGCCTCCTAAAGAAATCCCGACACTCGAGGACCGTCTGCGTTCCCGCTTTGAATGGGGCCTTATCACCGATATCACTCCACCTGATCTGGAAACGAGAATCGCGATTTTAAGGAAAAAGGCAAAAGCGGAAGGCCTGGATATCCCGAATGAAGCCATGCTATATATTGCCAATCAAATCGACACGAACATCCGAGAGCTTGAAGGCGCCCTGATCCGGGTCGTTGCCTACTCATCGCTTATCAATAAAGATATCAACGCAGATCTCGCGGCAGAGGCATTGAAGGATATCATTCCTAGTTCAAAGCCGAAGGCAATCACAATCCAGGAGATCCAGCGCGTAGTCGGCGAGCATTTCAACGTGAAAATCGAGGATTTCAAAGCGAAGAAACGAACAAAATCCATCGCATTCCCGCGTCAAATCGCCATGTATCTATCCAGGGAAATGACAGATTCCTCCCTGCCTAAAATCGGCGAAGAATTCGGCGGCCGCGATCACACAACCGTCATCCACGCCCACGAAAAAATCAGCACCCTGCTCGGAGCAGACGCCCTCCTCCAGCAGCAGCTGAAAGACATCAGGGATTCTCTTAAGTAATAAGTTTGAGAAGGCTGCTTGGAAGTTGATAGACTATTTCAGCCCAAGGGGAAATTGAAATAACAAGTTGGATCGGGTAACCGGATATTAAATGCTCTTTTAGAATTCTATTAATGAATTTAACTAGATTCAGCGGTTGATTGGAGTGCAAGACGAAGACTCCTGCGGGAAAAGTGGCCAATGTGAGACCCCGCAGGCGAAGCCGAGGAGGCTCACAGGGCACCCGCGGAAAGCGTAGTCTTGCACGGAAATCATTAGCGGTTTTAGAAGTGTATCTAATTCTGCTATACCTATTAATAGTTTTTTCAAAACTGAATACTGTTGATAACCGAGACCAACTAGCACACAGTCTGTCCACATGTGGATAGGCTGTGTTTCCGTTCAATTCACACACTTATCCACATATCAACAGGCCCTACTAGTACTATTACTTTTTTAAATAAATTATTAATATATGATTCAGTCCAAAAAATTATGTGCAAATTGGAGGAAATAATCATGAAATTTGTTATTCAGAGGGACGATCTTGTTCAAAGCGTTCAAGATGTCATGAAAGCAGTAACGTCCAGAACCACGATCCCTATCCTTACAGGAATCAAAATCGTAGCAACCGAAGACGGCGTAACCCTTACAGGAAGCGACTCCGATATTTCCATTGAATCCTTCATCCCTGCTGAAGAAGATGGTTCAGAGATTGTAGAAATCCAGGAAACAGGCGGAATCGTCCTCCAGGCTAAGTTTTTCAGTGAAATCGTAAAGAAGCTCCCTAAAGACACGGTGGAAATCGAAGTCTTGAATCACTTCCAGACGGTCATCCGTTCCGGCAAAGCTGAATTCAACCTGAATGGATTGGATCCCGAAGAATATCCTCATCTGCCTCAGATTGAAGAAGGAAATGGAATCAAAGTTTCCACAGACCTTCTAAAGACGATGATCAGACAGACTGTGTTCGCAGTGTCCACCTCAGAAACACGCCCCATCTTGACAGGTGTAAACTGTCAGATCGAAAACGGCGAGCTGAGCTGTATTGCAACAGATAGCCACAGGCTGGCAATGAGAAAGGCTCCGATTGAAACGAACCATGATGCGTCTTATAACATCGTCATCCCGGGTAAGAGTTTGAATGAGTTGAACAAAATCCTTGATGACACGGACGAGCCGGTTGAAATCGTCATTACTGAAAACCAGGTGCTGTTCAAAGCGAAACATCTTTTATTCTTCTCAAGACTTCTTGAAGGGAACTATCCTGATACGAGCCGTTTGATCCCGTCCGATACAAAGACGGAACTGACGCTGACAACGAAGGAATTCTTGCAGGCGATCGACCGTGCCTCGCTATTGGCAAGGGAAGGGCGCAATAATGTCGTGAAACTTTCGACCCTTGATGCCGGAATGATCGAGATTTCCTCCAATACACCTGAAATCGGAAAAGTCATCGAGCAGGTTCAAAGTCAATCTGTCGAAGGGGAAGAACTTAAGATTTCCTTCAGTGCGAAATACATGATGGATGCACTGAAAGCGATCGAAGGAACCGAGATATATGTGAATTTCACTGGAGCAATGAGACCGTTCGTCTTAAAACCGCTTCATGACGATTCGATCCTTCAACTGATCCTTCCGGTTAGAACGTATTAGTAGTGTAAAAACCGATACCCCCTGAAAAGGTATCGGTTTTTTCTTTTATGAAATGTGTTGTGAAAAATGGTAATTCTTGTCGAATTGTCGGTAAACTCATAAAAATAGTCCGAATCCGCTGGTTTTTGTCCGTATATCAAACAAATTGTCCGCAAATCCCATTTTTCGTCCGCATTCCCCGAAAAATTTCCGAGTGCTTATTCCCTGATACTATTCCGTCTTCATTTTCGTCTCCCAGTAAGCTTATAGCCCTTCTATCTTTCGTTAGTTGTGACTTAAGGAGATTTAGAGTAAAATAAGATATTAGAGACTTTATACGGAAAGTAGTGATTTTAGTGGAGAAAAAAGTCACGATTTCAACGGAGATCATCACGCTCGGGCAGTTCCTGAAACTTGCCGACGTGATTCAATCCGGAGGCATGGCTAAATGGTTTTTGAGTGAATACGAGGTATACATAAATGGCGAACAGGACCAGAGAAGAGGACGAAAGCTTGCGGTCGGCGATAAAGTCGAGATTCCGGAAGTAGGGGTTTTTGTGGTTGCCGCAGAATAAAAAAGGATGTTATGTCCATGTTTATTGAACAATTGGAACTGAAAAATTATCGGAACTACGATTCGATTGAAGTGGATTTCGAGAATAAGGTGAATGTCATCCTCGGGGAGAATGCCCAGGGGAAGACGAATATCATGGAGTCCATTTATGTGCTTGCGATGGCGAAATCCCACCGGACGTCGAATGATAAAGATTTAATCCGCTGGGACGAGGAATATGCTAAAATAAAAGGCAGGATTCAAAAATATAACGGACCGCTGCCTTTGGAACTTGTACTCTCAAAAAAGGGCAAGAAAGCAAAGTGCAATCATCTTGAACAGCAGAAGCTGAGTCAATATGTCGGTAATATGAATGTTGTCATGTTTGCGCCTGAAGATCTCCATTTGGTAAAAGGGAGCCCTCAAGTTAGGCGTCGTTTTATTGATATGGAAATCGGGCAGGTTTCGCCTGTTTATTTACATGATATCAGCTTATATCAAAAAATATTACAACAGCGGAACCATTATTTGAAACTGCTGCAGACGAGGAAACAGACCGATCAGACGATGCTCGAGGTCCTGACGGAACAATTCATTGAAGTCGCCGTCAAGATCGTCAAGAAGCGGTTTGAATTCGTCCAGCTGCTCGAAAGTTGGGCAAAGCCGATCCATTCAGGGATCTCAAGGAACCTCGAAACGCTGGAAATCCTTTATAAACCGTCTTTGGATGTATCAGATGATCAAGAATGGTCAAAAATGGTAGAGGTATACGAACGGAAATTCGAGGGGATACGCGAGCGGGAAATTGATCGCGGCGTCACCCTGGCAGGCCCGCACCGTGATGACCTGCAATTCATCGTGAACGGACGCGACGTCCAGACCTTCGGATCGCAGGGGCAGCAGCGGACAACGGCCCTTTCTGTGAAACTGGCAGAAATCGAACTCATCCATTCTGAAATAAAAGAATATCCCATCCTCCTTTTGGATGATGTGCTGTCGGAGCTCGATGATTACCGTCAGTCCCATTTGCTCAACACCATACAAGGCAAGGTACAGACCTTTGTCACGACCACCAATGTTGACGGGATCGACCATCAGACGCTTAACGAGGCGGCACAGTTCGAAGTGGAAGCGGGAACTATGAAAAGACTGAAATGAGGTGCTGCATTGTACATTCATGTCGGAGAAGATGTCATGGTCCGGACCGACGATATCATCGCAATCATCGATCGGGACACCGTACAGTTTTCAGAAGAATTACAGCTCTTTTTAAAAAATAAAGATAATCACCTTTGTAATCTTGCAAAGGGTTCATATAAATCTCTCGTTATCACGAAAAATCAATTGTATCTTTCCCCGCTGGCATCCAGCACGCTTAAGAAACGATCAAAGAAATACTCAAACTATGAGAATTTATTATAGGAATACAAGCCCGAAAGGTTAGAAAGTGTAGGTGAATCGGCATGGCTATGGAACAAAAACAAGCACAAGGTCAATCCTATGATGAAAATCAGATTCAGGTTTTAGAAGGATTGGAAGCCGTACGTAAACGACCAGGAATGTATATTGGTTCAACGAGCGGAAGAGGTCTGCATCACTTGGTGTGGGAAATCGTGGATAACAGTATCGACGAAGCACTTGCCGGATATTGTGATGAAATCGAAGTCATCATTGAAGAAGACAACAGCATCACCGTTACCGATAACGGTCGCGGAATTCCGGTCGGGATTCATGAAAAGATGGGACGCCCGGCTGTAGAGGTCATCATGACCGTGCTTCACGCAGGCGGTAAATTCGGCGGCGGAGGATACAAGGTATCCGGAGGACTCCACGGTGTCGGTGCGTCTGTCGTCAACGCCCTTTCAACAGAACTTGAAGTGCATGTCCACCGGGACGGGAAAATTCACTATCAGAAGTTTGAAAAAGGCATACCGAGTTTTGATTTGAAGGTGATCGGAGAAACCGACAAGACGGGAACCATCACCCACTTCACCCCTGACCCTGAAATTTTCACAGAAACGACTGAATATGACTATGAAACACTCGCGAATCGTATTCGGGAACTGGCTTTCTTGAATAAAGGCATTCAGTTGAGCATTGAAGATAAGCGCGGTGAAGGAAAGCGCAAAGATTATCATTACGAAGGCGGAATCAAATCCTATGTAGAGCATTTGAACCGTTCGAAAGAAGTCATCCATGAAGAGCCGATCTTTATTGAAGGTGAAAAGGACGATATCACGGTTGAAATCGCCCTTCAGTACAATGACGGCTTTGCCAGCAATATCTATTCTTTCGCGAATAACATCAATACCCATGAAGGCGGGACGCATGAGTCGGGATTCAAGACGGCCCTGACCCGTATCATCAATGATTATGCGCGTAAAAATAACGTCTTCAAAGAAAGTGACGCCAATCTTTCCGGTGAGGATGTTCGTGAAGGTTTGACAGCCATCATCTCGATCAAACACCCGGATCCCCAATTCGAAGGACAGACAAAGACGAAACTGGGGAACTCAGAGGCAAGGACGATCACGGATTCACTGTTCTCTGAACATCTGGAAACATTCCTCCTGGAGAATCCGGTCGTGGCAAGGAAAGTGGTCGAAAAAGGACTCATGGCTGCACGTGCGCGTATGGCCGCGAAGAAAGCAAGGGAGCTAACACGCCGTAAGAGTGCACTTGAGATCTCAAGCCTGCCAGGTAAACTGGCGGACTGTTCCTCAAAGGACCCGGGCATCAGTGAAATCTATGTCGTTGAGGGTGACTCAGCCGGCGGATCTGCCAAGCAGGGCCGTGACCGTCATTTCCAGGCGATCCTTCCGCTGCGCGGTAAGATCATCAACGTTGAAAAGGCACGCCTTGACAAGATCCTGTCGAACAATGAGGTCCGAGCGATCATCACGGCACTCGGTACAGGGATCGGGGAAGACTTCGATATCTCCAAGGCGAGATACCATAAAGTCGTCATCATGACCGATGCCGATGTCGATGGTGCCCATATCCGTACGCTTCTCCTGACGTTCTTCTATCGTTATATGAGACAGATCATCGAAGCAGGATTCATCTACATCGCTCAGCCGCCGTTGTATAAGATTCAGCAGGGCAAGAAAATCGAATATGCCTACAACGATAAAGAGCTCGACCGCATCCTGGCAGAAATTTCACCTACACCGAAACCTGGTATCCAGCGTTACAAAGGTCTAGGGGAAATGAACCCTGAGCAGCTATGGGAAACCACAATGGACCCTGAATCAAGAACACTGCTTCAAGTAAGCCTGCAGGACGCCATCGAAGCCGATGAAACCTTTGAAATCCTCATGGGTGACAAAGTAGAACCTCGACGTAACTTCATTGAAGAGAATGCTGCTTACGTTAAGAACCTGGATATTTAGGATTGGTTTTGACTTTTCAATAGACGATTAGCAAATATTTAAATATACCTTTGACTGCACTGCTTAGTTGATTGGAGCGGAGGACGCTCGACTCCTGCGGGATGCGCGGGACAGGTGAGACCCCACAGGCGTAAAGCGCCGGGGAGGCTCACCGCCCGCCCCGCGGAAAGCCATCGTCCGCAGCGGAAATCAACGGCCCGTTTTTACCAGAACATTTTAGAGAAAAAGCAGGATAGACACATCAATCTATCCTGTCTTTTACATAGCGGACAAGGTTAACAAAGAGAAAGGTCCAAATCTTTCTTTAAAAGGAGGTCCCTTATACTATGGCCGAAACACCAAAATCAAATGTTAAAGAGATTAATATAAGTAATGAGATGCGCACCTCATTCCTGGATTATGCGATGAGCGTTATCGTTTCCCGTGCCCTTCCCGATGCCCGTGACGGATTGAAGCCGGTCCATCGCCGTATTTTATACGCGATGAACGACCTGGGGATGACAGCGGACAAAGCATACAAGAAATCTGCCCGTATCGTCGGTGAAGTTATCGGTAAGTATCACCCCCATGGTGACTCAGCGGTATATGACACGATGGTGCGTATGGCTCAGGATTTCAACTATCGCTACATGCTTGTCGACGGCCACGGAAACTTCGGTTCTGTCGACGGGGATGCTGCGGCAGCGATGCGTTACACAGAAGCACGCATGTCCAAGATATCGATGGAACTGATCCGTGATATCAATAAAGATACAATCGACTACAAAGATAACTATGATGGCAGCGAACGCGAACCGGAAGTACTGCCGGCCCGTTTCCCAAACCTTCTGGTGAACGGATCGTCAGGTATCGCTGTTGGAATGGCGACGAATATTCCGCCTCATAATCTTGGTGAGGTGGTTGACGGGATCCTTGCATTAAGTAAAGATCCTGACATCACAATCCAGGAATTGACAGAACACATTCATGGCCCGGACTTCCCGACTGCCGGCTTGATTGTCGGAAGAAGCGGCATCCGCCGCGCTTATGAAACAGGTAAAGGATCCATCACGATGCGTGCCCGTGTCGAAATCGAACAGAAGAGCAACGGGAAAGAAACGATCATCGTCCATCAGATCCCTTACCAAGTCAACAAAGCAAAACTGATTGAAAAAATTGCGGAACTAGTCCGTGACAAGAAGATCGACGGCATCACGGATCTTCGCGATGAATCCGACCGTAACGGTATGCGTATCGTCATCGAAGTCAGGAAAGATGCCAATGCGAATGTCCTGCTGAACAACCTATATAAGCAGACTGCACTTCAAACAAGCTTCGGGATCAATCTGCTTGCCCTTGTCAAAGGTCAGCCGAAAGTGTTGAACCTCAAGCAGTGCCTTGTGGAATATCTGGATCACCAGCGCGTTGTCATCCGCCGCAGAACCGAGTTTGAATTGCGTAAAGCGGAAGCAAGAGCCCACATCCTTGAGGGTCTCCGGATTGCGCTCGATCATATTGATGAAATCATCGCCCTCATTCGCGGTTCCCAGACGACGGACCTCGCGAAACAAGGTTTGATGGAGCAATTCTCGCTGTCTGACAAGCAGGCACAGGCAATCCTTGATATGCGTCTCCAACGCTTGACAGGACTGGAACGCGAAAAGATCGAAGATGAATATCAGGAGCTTGTAAAACTGATTGCTGAACTGAAAGCGATCCTGGCCGACGATGAAAAAGTACTTGAAATCATCCGGGAAGAGCTCATTGAAATCAAAGAACGCTTCAACGACGAAAGAAGATCTGAAATCGTTGCAGGCGGAATTGAAAATATTGAAGATGAAGATTTGATCCCGCGTGAAAACATCGTGGTTTCACTTACTCACAACGGCTACATCAAGCGCCTTCCTGTTTCCACTTACCGCAGCCAGAAGCGCGGCGGACGGGGAATCCAGGGGATGGGCACGACGGGTGATGACTTTGTTGAACATCTGCTCACAACATCCACCCATGATACAATCCTGTTCTTTACGAACAAAGGGAAAGCATACCGTGCCAAAGGGTATGAAATTCCTGAATTCAGCCGTACGGCAAAAGGACTTCCGATCATCAACATGCTCGGCGTAGAGAAAGACGAGTGGATCAACGCGATGATCCGCGTAGAAGAGTTCGTGGATGACTGGTACTTGTTCTTTACGACCAAGCACGGCATCTCCAAGCGTACGCCTGTCTCTGATTTTGCCAACATCCGTACCAACGGACTGATTGCCATCAACCTCAGGGAACATGATGAATTGATTTCCGTCAAATTGACCGACGGTGACAAAGACATGATTATCGGTACGAAAAAAGGAATGCTGATCCGTTTCCCTGAAACCGATGTCCGTTCAATGGGAAGGACCGCAACCGGTGTTAAAGGGATCAACCTCTCCGATGACGATATCGTCGTAGGCATGGAGATCCTTGAAGAGAAGAGCGATATCCTGGTCGTAACGGTCAACGGCTATGGTAAACGTACACCTGCAAGTGAATACAGAGTCCAGACCCGCGGCGGTAAAGGACTGAAGACATGCAACGTCACCGAACGTAACGGTGAACTGGTTGCCGTCAAAGCCGTGACAGGCGAAGAAGATCTCATGATCATCACCGCCCACGGAGTCCTGATCCGTATGGACGTCAATGATATCTCCACAACCGGACGTAACACCCAGGGTGTCAAACTGATCCGTCTTCAGGAAAGTGAATTCGTTTCTACAGTAGCCAAAGTGGAAAAAGAAGAAGATGAAGAAACAGAAGCCCCTGTTGAAACATCCGAAGACGGAGAGACAGCTGAAGGCAACGAACCAGCTGAAGACAATATAGAAGACCATAACGAATCAACCGATGATTCAGAAGAATAAATAAAGAAAAGCTATTTCCTGAGGAAGTCATCTTCTTCAGGGAATAGCTTTTTTTGTACAAAGATGGTTGTGCAAGCAGGGGAACGTTATTTCAATAAAAAATAACTTTACAAAAAATAAACCAATATGCCTTTAATTTGGTAAAATAAACCTATATAGAAAAGGATGATTTGAGGTGTAATAACATGAAAGTGCATCGAGACGAAGTGGAAGCGGGCTGTATTCTGGAAAAAGAGGTCATGGGAATGACATCAAACCCAATCATTCCAAAAAATACAGTATTAACAGATGAACATATCAAAGTCCTCCGGGCATTCAATATCACTGAAATCGAAATTGAGAAAACAAAAGCGGACGGCCGTCACCACAGGTCTAAACAACTCCCATCCCAGCCGGATGCTTCAGAAGCAGATCAACCTGCAGGAACTGGATCACATGAGATCGGGACGGACAAAGGCTTCATCAATATCTATTTGGAAAGCGTCGGTGAATTCAAAAAAGAATTCACGAACTGGCAATCAGGGATGCCGATCAATATTGCGAAGATGAGGGAAATCACCCTTCCCCTCATTAACACGATCGAACAGAATAAATTCCTGCTCTATTCATTGAACCAGTACTCTACGAAAAAAGACTATATCTATCATCACCCCCTTGCAGTCAGCATCATAAGCGCCATGCTCGGAAAGAAAGCAGGGCTTAACAGCGGACAGGTCAATCAACTCGCCCTGGCAGGTGTACTGGCCGACTGCGGGATGGCAAAAGTATCATCAACCATCTTAAAAAAAGAGAAGCCCCTTTCTGAAAGTGAATTTCAAGAAATCAAACTTCATACAGCAAACGGATATAAAATGGTAAAGGATTCCCCTCTATTGAAACCAGAAGCGAAACTTGCAATCTTCCAGCATCATGAGCGTTTCGATGGGACAGGCTATCCGACTTCTGAAAAGAGCGACCGCATCCATTTGTATTCACAGATCATCGGAATCGCCGATGTGTTCCATGCCATGACCTCGGAGAGAATCTATCGAAACCGGCAGCCGGTCTTTAAGGTGCTGGACATGATCAGCAAAGATCTCTTCGGCAAATTTGATATAAAAGTAGTAAACGCACTCATGCAGTTGATGGGTGATTTGGATATCGGGACAGCTGTAAGACTATCAACGGGGGATTACGGTGAAGTAGTCTATACAAAAACCAATATCTACACGAAGCCGATTGTGAAACTGAACAACAGTGAAGAACTGCTTGATCTCTCGCTGAGTAAGGATATTTATATTACGGAAGTATTGGGTTAAGGCTATATAAACATGGCATTTCTATCATCCGGGAGGGGTCTGAATTTTCCCGGGTTATTTTTTATAAAAAAACCTTGCTAAACTGCTTGAAGGCATGTATACTATTATTTGTTGTCCGAAAGAGAGAGACATTACATATTGATTCGTTAAAAAATGTTTTTGCGAAATAATAAAAAAGTGTTGACGAAAGTCGGACAAGATGATATATTAATAAAGTCGCTTCAAACGGAGCAGGCGCAACGAATTGAACCTTGAAAACTGAACAAAACAAGACAATACGTCAACGTTAATTCTAGATTTACCGTAACGAATATCGTTACAAAAAAGAGCTATTCAAACTTTTATCGGAGAGTTTGATCCTGGCTCAGGACGAACGCTGGCGGCGTGCCTAATACATGCAA